>JAQGLD010000037.1 GCA_028293055.1 Alphaproteobacteria bacterium | reverse complement strand
GCTGGGTCGCAGCGTGCAGCAAGGCCGGGGGCGTGCTCGCCCAGTTCCTGTCGATCCTCGCTTTGGTTCCGCCGCTGGCGATCACCGCGGCGATCATCATGGTGCCGACCGGGCTCGCGCTCCTGCTGCTGATCTGGTTCGGCAAGGAAACTCGCGGCCGCGACCTTCGCGACCTCGACCGCACGATGATTGAGGCGGTTCCGATCATCTGAAGCCAGCTCCCCTGCCCCTCCGGCCGCGCGCCGGAGGGGGCCTTTTCAGCTCGCCAGCAATCTCTCTTCCCCGGAATTGATCTGCTCGATGAGGCTGCGGTGCGCCGGCAAATCGTGCATCGCGCGCTCGCCGAAACTGCGGATTCGGGCAAAGATCTTCTGCGCCGCGCCGACATTGGGGAAGTCGCTCCGCCCCGCCGAGAGGTCGGTGCGAAAGCCCATGCCGTACAGGATGTATTGATAGTTGAAAAAGGCGAAGGATTCGAGGTCGAGGATGAAGTCGAAACGGCCCGGCGGGCGATAGCGCCATTGTTCGAGCAGTTCCTGCAGCCGCTCGGGAATCGAGGCCGGATCGACATTGTCGCGCCAGAACGGCTCCTCGCGGCGGCTGAGGCAGTAATGGAGCTTCAGGAAGTTGACGATGTTGTCGTAGCGCGCGTTGATCAGCTGGTTGAAGCGGCGCGCCGGCGCATCGACCGGGCCGTTATGCGGGAACAGTTCGCCGATCATTCCGATCGCAGCCTCGATCAGCACCATGCCGGTGGATTCCAGCGGCTCGAGGAAGCCGCCGGCGAGGCCGACCGCGATACAATTCTTCTCCCATTGGCGCTCGCGATAACCGGCTTCGAACGGAATGCGCCGCACCATCACATCCGTGGGCGCGACATGGGCGCGAAGCACCGCCTCGGCCTCTTCGTCGGCCATATGGTCGCTCGAATAGACGCAGCCGATGCCGCGCGCGCCGGCGAGGCCGATGTCCCAGGTCCAGCCCGCCTGGTGGGCGGTCGCGATCGTGTAGCTTTCGAGCGGAACGTCGGGCCGATCATAGGGAATCTTGCAGACCACCGCCCGATCGGCGAACAGCCAGCGGCGCACCGAACGGAACGGGACTCCGAGCGCACGCCCGATCAACTCGGCGCGAAAGCCGGAACAGTCGATGTAGAGATCGGCCTTGAGCTCGCCATGCTCGGCGGTGAGAAGATGGTCGATCGCGCCCCGCTCGTCGAGCTCGACCCCGATCAGCTCGCCCTGGAGGTGGGTGACACCGAGCTGACGGGCGCGCTCGGCGAGCACCGCCGCCAGCCGCGCAGCATCGAAATGATAGGCATAATTGAGAGGGCCGGCGAAATCGCCCTCGTGCGGCCGCTTCGGGGCGCGCTGGGCCTCGGCCACGCGATTCTGAAAGGTGACCGCCTCGGCGAAGGGCGGACGGGTCGCTTCGTCCTGGAGTAGCCAATAGGGCACCAGGCTCGCCCCATCGGTGTAGAAGGGCGCTTCGAACGGATGGAAATAATGGTTGTGCTTGCCGTCGCGCGGGGTTTCGGCCCAATCGACGAAGCGTATCCCCTGCTTGAACGTCGCAGAGGTCGCGCGGATGAAGCCGCTTTCGTCGATGCCGAGGAACTTGAGCGTCTCCCGGATGGTCGGGAAGGTGCCCTCGCCCACCCCGATGATGCCGATCTCGGGCGATTCCAGCAGGGTGATCTCGATGTCGCTATGGTTGGACACTTCGAGGAACCGGGCGAGATAGGCCGCGGTCAGCCAGCCGGCCGTCCCGCCGCCGACGATGATGATGCTTCGATTGTGGCCCATGCGCAGTTCCTAGCCCAGCGCGCCCATCGGGAACAGGCGGTTTGCCCTTGCCAGCGCGGCCGGCGGCAATTCGTTTCGGCGCTGGAACTGCACGGTCCGCGGCATTTCGGCAACCGCCGCGCACCGGCGCCCGTTCAGTCTTGATTCCGGTCTCGAGGCCGGATCCCAGTATCCAGGAGTATCTGAAATGCACCGCTCATTGCATCTTGCCCAGGGGGTCGCGGTCACCGCCCTCCTTCTCTTCGCGACGCCATCGCTCGCTTCGTCGAACGAAGGCCGCGCGCGTGCCGCGATCGCCGCCGCAGACGCCAAGATCAGCGCCGCCGCTCAGGTCGGCGGCGCGGGAGCGGCGCCGAGGGCGACCGCCGAGGCACAGGCCGCGCTCCGCGAGGCGCGCGAGGAGCTTGCCCGCGGACACGAGCACCAGGCCTTCGACGCGGCGAACCACGCCGCCGAACTCGCGGACCTGGCGATGGGCGCTTCGCAGCGCGACCGCCAGGCGGCAGACCAGGCCAGCCAGGCGCGGGCCGAGCACGCCACGACGGAGGCCCGCGAGGATGCGGCGGCGGCCAATGCCCGCGCCGATGCCGCCGAGCAGGCCGCGCGCGACGCCTCAGCGGCGGCGGATGCCGCACGCAATGCTCCGCCGCCCGCTCCGGTCGTGGTAGCAGTCCCCGCAGCGGCGCCGCCGCAGACCACGACGGTGACGACCGAGCATGAAAGCACGACCCGTACGGCGCCGGTCCGCGCGACGACGACGCATCGTGCTGCGACGCGCAGGGTGGTCACCCGCCGCGTGGTCCGCCGCCCGGTTCGCGCGGCAACGACACACAAGACGAAGACGACCACGACAGTCGTTACGCACTAGGGGCTGATCGCAGCGACGAACACGATCGGGTGGGACTGGATGGTTCAGTTCCACCCTTGATCTCTAGAGCCGTGTGCGATCCGATTGCATCGGACCGCCCGCTCTAGAGTCTTGAATTGCCACGATTTGCGAGTCGTCAGATGATTCCATCTGACTACAAATCGCTCTAGCGGGCCTCAGGCCGCAGACGACACGCCCGGCTGGCCGGTTCGATAGGCGGAGGCGACATCGGCCCCTGCCGGTACGTCGACGCTTCGGCCGCCGTCGGCCTCGCGCCATTCGCGCCCGTCGTTGAGGCTCAGGATTTCCTCGACCGACTGAGTTGAGCAGGTCGGACAGGCGAGTACTTGCGTCGACACGCGTATCGTCCCGGGCCGGAGCGGCGCCTTGTGCCTGTGGCCGACGTGGCGGGCGAACTCGGCGCTGTCGACCGGATGGTCGAACTCGTGATGATAATAAGCGGCTAAGCTGTCGTCGTCCGCGAACAGATCCTGCTTGCGGGCAAGCACACGCAGATATTTCCCGCAGGCCGGGCAGGCGGGCTGGCGCATCAACGCGAACACCACCCAGAGACCGCCGATAGTGAGACCGACGAATTCCAATATCGCATTGAAATAGGCGTCCCCGCCGGCCTCGCCGAGGTCGACGGTCGGCTGGTGGCTCAGGCTCTGATAGACATGGGTCTGGGTCAGCCAGCGATCGAGGAACTCGCCGAAGCCGGGCAGTGGCGTGCCGACCGGAGCGGTCGCGATGACCAGCGCATAAACCAGCCCGTAATAAAGGAGCAGGGTCGCCGCCGCCGTCGCCACCATCTGGAACAACAGGGCCTTGGTGACCTCCTGGTGAAGCCATTTCGCGCCGAAATAATATCCGGATGCCGCAAGCGCTCCGCATCCGATCGCTCCGACCGGGACGATTGCCTTGACGACGAGGCTCAACGGATCCCATCCGGTGAGCATCAAGATCGCAGTCACCAGAATCGCGGTGCCGAGCGCAGTCGCAAGACCCGCCATGACCAGGCCGCCGGCCTCCATCAGTCGCCGCATTCTATTTCCCCTCCTGCCCCGGCCCGAAACTGGCGCGGGCGGCGTCCGGCGTCAATCGCCGACCTAGGAGGAAACCGGGTCCGGCTCAGGCGAGCGCCTTTTTGAGGAGATCGTTGATCACCTGCGGATTGCCCTTGCCGGCCATCGCCCGCATCGTCTGGCCGACGAAGAAGCCGAACAATTTGTCCTTGCCCGACCGATATTCGGCGACCTTGTCCGGATTGGCGGCGAGGACTTCGGCGATCACCTTTTCGATCGCGCCGGTATCCGACGTCTGCTTGAGGCCTCGCTCCTCCACGATCTTCGCCGGATCGCCTCCAGTCTCGAGCATGATCTCGAACACCTGCTTGCCGAGCGTTCCGGACAAGGTTCCGTCGGCGACGAGCCCGAGCAGCTCCGCGGCCTGGGCGGGCGAGACAGGGCTGTCCTCGATGCTTCGGCCAAGCCGGTTGAGCGCCCCGAACAAATCGGAGAGCAGCCAGTTGGCGGCGCGCTTCGCCTTGTCCTGATCCTCGGCAGAGGCCGGGGTCCAGGCTCCGGCGCCCGGCTCCGCGGGGGCGCTGGTCACGCCGAGGCCGGCGAGAAGCGCCTCGAACCAGCGCGCGGTCTCGACCTCGGCGGTCAGCACCGTCGCGTTGTAGGGCGACAGGCCGAGCGAATTTTCGTAGCGGCGGCGCTTCGCGTCGGGCAGCTCGGGGAGGCTGGAGCGGCACTCGATGAGGAAATCGTCCGAAAGCTCGACCGGAAGCAGATCCGGATCGGGGAAGTAGCGGTAATCGTGCGCTTCCTCCTTGGAGCGGAGGCTGCGGGTCTCGATCTTGTCGGGATCGAACAAGCGGGTTTCCTGGACGATCTTGCCGCCGCCCTCGAGCACATCGACCTGGCGATTGGCCTCATATTCGATCGCCGCCATGATGAAGCGAACCGAGTTCACATTCTTGGTCTCGGTGCGGGTGCCGAGCTCGCCGCCGGGCTTGCGGACGCTGACGTTCACGTCGGCGCGCATGCTGCCCTGCTCCATATTGCCGTCGCAGCTGCCCACATATCGCAGGATCGATCGGAGCTTGCGGACATAGGCGCCCGCTTCCTCGGGGCTGCGCATGTCGGGCTTGGAGACGATCTCCATCAGGGCGACGCCGGAGCGGTTGAGGTCGACATAGGAGAAGCTGGGATGCTGATCGTGCATGAGCTTGCCGGCATCCTGCTCGATATGGATTCGCTCGATCCCGACCGTCTTGGCGGAACCCTCGTCCTTGTCGTCGAGCAATATCTCGATTTCGCCCTCGCCGACGATCGGGTGGTAGAGCTGGCTGATCTGATAGCCCTGCGGCAGATCGGCGTAGAAGTAATTCTTCCGGTCGAAGCGCGACCAGGGGTTGATGCGGGCCTCCAGCGCCATTCCGGTGCGCACCGCCTGGCGGATGCATTCCCGGTTGGGAACGGGAAGCATTCCAGGCATGGCAGCGTCGACCAGGCTGACCTGGCTGTTGGGCTCGGCGCCGAACTCGGTCGAGGCGCCGGAGAAGAGCTTGGCCCGGGTGCTGATCTGGGCATGTACCTCGAGCCCGATCACCACCTCCCATTCGCCGGTGGCACCGTGGATGCGATAGGTTGAGTCAGTCATTATTGTGCCTGCTCATTCTTGTCCTCCCTGCCGCGCAGCGGTGGGGAGGGGGACCATGCGAAGCATGGTGGAGGGGTAAAAGGCGTCGACATGGAGGTAGTTCGCTCGAGACTCTCGAAGTCCAGCGCAGCTACCCCTCCCCCACCCTGCGGGTGGGTCCCCTCCCCATCGAAGATGGGGAGGATTGGGGCGGCGATCACCACCATCTCTCCGCCCGGGCGGTGAAGCCGGAGCGCTCCTCGATCGCGAGGCCCGCATCGAGCACGCTTTGCTCGTCGAGCGGGCGGCCGATGATCTGGAGGCCGAGCGGCAGGCCCTGGCCGTCCACGCCCCCGGGCACCGACATCGCCGGAAGGCCGGCGAGGCTGGCTGGCACCGCGAAAACGTCGTTCAGATACATGGCGATCGGGTCGGCCATCTTCTCGCCGAGGCCGAAGGCGGCGCTCGGCGCGGTCGGGGTGAGCAGCAGGTCGCAGCTCGCCCAGGCCTGATCGAAGTCGCGCGCGATCAATGCCCGCACCTTCTGCGCCTGGTTGAAATAGGCGTCGTAAAAGCCTGCCGAGAGCACATAGGTGCCGATCATGATCCGGCGCTTGACCTCGGCGCCGAAGCCTTCCGCCCTGGTCGCCTCGTACATCTCGGTGAGCCCGCCCTGCTCGGGCTGGACCCGACGCCCGTAGCGCACCCCGTCGTAGCGGGCGAGATTGGACGAGGCCTCGGCCGGGGCGATGATGTAATAGGTCGGCAGCGCGTATTTCGTATGCGGCAGCGAGACTTCGACGATCTCCGCGCCGGCATCCTTCAACAAAGCGATGCCGTGATCCCAGACCCGGCCGATCTCCTCGGGCACGCCGTCGATCCGATATTCCCTGGGGATGCCGACCTTCTTGCCTCGCAGGTCCGACGACAGGGCCGCTTCCCAGTTCGGCACCGGCAGGTCGAGCGAGGTCGAATCCTTCGGGTCGAAGCCCGCCATCGCCTCGAGCAGGATCGCGCAGTCGCGCACGTCGCGGGCCATCGGCC
Organism: Alphaproteobacteria bacterium; assembly: GCA_028293055.1. Lineage (GTDB taxonomy): Bacteria > Pseudomonadota > Alphaproteobacteria > Sphingomonadales > Sphingomonadaceae > Allosphingosinicella. The sequence goes on along the minus strand of JAQGLD010000037.1, from coordinate 1,761 downwards.
CGGCCTGGTCGAGCGACGAGGCGAAGGCGACGATGCCCCAGCGCGAGCAGCGGCCGTAGGTCGGCTTGATCCCGCTGATGCCGGTGAAGGCCGCCGGCTGGCGGATCGAGCCGCCGGTGTCGGTGCCGGTCACGCCCGGCGCCAGCCGCGCCGACACGGCCGAAGCCGAACCGCCCGAGCTACCGCCCGGGGTCAGCGCGGCATTGCCACCGTCCTTGCGCCGCCAGGGCGACAGGACGGGGCCCCAGGCGCTGGTCTCGTTCGACGAGCCCATCGCGAACTCGTCCATGTTGAGCTTGCCGAGCATTCCTGCGCCGGCGGCGAACAACTTGCCGCTGACCGTCGATTCGTAGCGCGGCTTGAAGCCGGAAAGGATCCTGCTGCCGGCCGTGGTATCGACACCTTCGGTGGCGAACAGGTCCTTGATGCCGAGCGGTACGCCCGACAGCGGCTTGAGCTCGCCCGAGGCTCGGGCCGCATCGGCCGTATCGGCGGCGGCGAGCGCATGTTCGGGAGTTTCGACCGTGAAGGCATTGAGCGGGCGGCCGGCCTCGACCGCGGCGATATAGGCCTCGGCGACCTCACGGGCGGAGACCGAACCGTCCGCGACTCCGTCGCGGATGGCGGCGATGCCGAGATCGGTGAGGCCGGTCATGCCGCCACCGTCGCCCCGGCGGAGGCCGGGGTCTCAGGCCGCAACGACGCCGCGGCAAGTCGCGACGAGATCCCGGCCTGCGCCGGGATGACGAGGGGGGCCGGGATGACGGGGAGGGCCGGGACGACGCCCGCTAAGTTCGCGAAGTTCGCAGGTTTCGCCATCATTCGATCACCTTGGGAACCGCGAAGAAGCCGTGCTCCGCCACCGGTGCGTTGGCCAGAACATCCTCGCGAATGCCGCCGTCGGTGACGACATCGTCGCGCAGGCGCAAGATGTTGGGGATGACAGCGGTCATCGGCTCGACGCCGGACACGTCGACCTCGGCCAATTGCTCGACCCAGCCGAGAATGTTGCTGAGCTCCGGAGCGAGCGCCTCGACCTCGGCATCGCTCACGGCGATGCGGGCGAGACGCGCGATATGGCGTACGGTGGCGGCGTCTACGGACATCAAAATCAACCATCAGGTGAATGTCACGCGCCGCTAGCATCCGCGCTGCACTGCATCAAGGAATTGCGGGGCTTGAGGCATTCACGACTGTGGGTGAATTGGCGCAGGCGCTCGCTGTTCCCCGTCGAAGGCCGGGGTCCAGTCGGGTGCCGCCCGGTGAGCGTCGCAGGCAGAGCTGGATCCCGGCCTTTGCCGGGAAACTGCCTTCTCAGATATGCGGCGGCATCTCGTACTTCATCGCGCCGAGGCGGTTGCCCTCGGTGTCGTGGAAATAGATCAGGGCGCCGACCGTCGGGATCACCGACTTGCCCATCACCACCTCTCCGCCATTCGCCACCACCCGCGCGGCGATGTCGTCGACATCCTCGACCGACAAGGTGCATTCCAGTCCGTTGAGGCCCGTGCCGGTGCGAGGCTCGTGACGCTTGTGCATCAACCGCTGCACGCCCGGCGAAGTCTCGTCGCCGGTATGGATCAGGTAGAAGCCGGGTGGCCCCCAGGGCTCGAAGGACCATCCGAACACGCCCTCGTAAAAGGCGATGGCACGGTCGGTGTCGTCGACATGGATGGCGAAGGCGGCGAGGTTTGCGGTCATGAGCGGAGGCTAAACCCGCTCGCCATGATGACGCAATCCCGCTATAGCAGCAAAATATGT
>JAQGLD010000024.1 GCA_028293055.1 Alphaproteobacteria bacterium | reverse complement strand
ACCTCGAGGTCGGCATTGGGCTGCTGCGCCTCATTGGCGAGGTAGAGCGGGTAGACGTCCTTCAGCTTCACCATGGCGTTCGTGCCGTTCCTTCATCCGTCACCCCGGCGAAGACCGGGTCTCGCGTTTTTCTTCGTCACCCCGGCGAAGGCCGGGGTCTCCGCGCCGCCTCGCGCCCTTCCTCCTCGAGATCCCGGCCGTCGCCGGGATGACGGGGTCGCAGGAGACGACTCAAAGCTTCGCGCTCAGTTCCCTGATCTCCTTGTTCAGAATCCGGTCGTTATCGGCATAATCGACCGGGCAGTCGATCAGATGGACTCCGCCGGTCGAGAGGCAATGGTCGAGCAGGCCGGGCAGTGCCTGCGCGCTGTCGACTCGATGGCCGCTCGCGCCATAGCTCTCGGCATATTTGACGAAATCGGGATTGCCATAGGTGAGGCCGAAATCCTCGAACCCCATATTGGCCTGCTTCCATCGGATCATGCCATAAGCGTCGTCGCGCAGGACGAGGACGGTGAGATCGAGGCCGAGCCGAACCGCGGTCTCCATCTCCTGGCTGTTCATCATGAAGCCGCCGTCGCCGCAAACCGCCATCACCTTGCGCTCTGGATAGACCATCGCCGAGGCCATCGCGGAAGGCAGCCCGGCGCCCATCGTCGCCAGCGCATTGTCGAGGAGGACCGTGTTGGGCTGCCGCGCCGGATAGTTGCGCGCGAACCAGATCTTGTAGACCCCGTTGTCGAGGCAGATGATTCCGTCCGCCGGCATCGCCTTGCGCACGCATCCGACGAGATGGGCCGGAAAGATCGGAAAGCGGGCATCGTCCGACATGGAGTCGCGATGCTCGACCTCGGCGGCCCGTGCGCGCAGCATCGCGTCGAAATTCCACCTGCCCGACGGGACGATGTCCTCCTTGATCTGCCAGATCGCGTTGCCGATGTCCCCGATCACCTCGATCTGCGGGAAATAGACCGGATCGACCTCGGCGGTCCTGGTGCTGACATGGATCACTTCGGTCCCGCCTGGCTTCATGAAGAAGGGCGGCTTCTCGATCACGTCATGGCCGACATTGACGATCAGGTCTGCGGATTCGATCGCGCGGTGAACGAAATCGCCCGCCGAAAGCGCGGCACAGCCGAGGAATTTGGGGTGGAGCTCGTCGACCACGCCCTTGCCGAGCTGGGTGGTGATGAACGGTATCCCCGTCTTCTCGATCAGCTGGAGCAGCATCCGGCTGGTCGTCTTGCGGTTCGCCCCGGCGGCTATGAGGAGGACCGGGGAGCGAGCCGCCTCGATTTTCCTGACCGCCGCGCGCACCGATTTCTCGTCGGCGAGCGGCCGCCGAACCAGGCTGCGATGGAGCGGGCGAGAGTCGGTCTGCTCCTCGGCGACATCCTCGGGCAGCTCGAGATGGGTTGCGCCCGGCTTCTCTTCCTCCGCCAGACGGAACGCCTCGCGGATGCGGCTCGGAATATTGTCGGCGGAGGCGAGCTGGTGGGTATATTTGGTCAGTGGCCGCATCATGTCGACGACATCGAGGATCTGGAAGCGGCCCTGCTTCGATTTCTTAATCGGCTTCTGGCCGGTCACCATCACCATCGGCATCCCGCCGAGCTGCGCATAAGCGGCAGCAGTGACCAGATTGGTCGCGCCGGGGCCGAGCGTCGCGACGCAGACTCCGGCCTTGCCGGTGTGGCGGCCGTAGGTGGAGGCCATGAAGCCGGCGCCCTGCTCGTGGCGGGTCAGGATCAGCTGGATCCGCGAGCGCGAAAGGCTGTCGAGGAAGTCGAGATTCTCCTCTCCAGGGACGCCGAAGACATATTCGACCCCCTCTTCCTCGAGGCACTGCACGAACAGGTCGGACGCCTTGGTCATGCCCTTTTCCCCCCGGTCAGCCAAGCCAGGATTAGACCCCTTTCCGACCAGTGTCACCAAGCGGTCGCTCGCCCATGAACGCGCTTGAAAGCAACCCCCACAAGTGAAACAAGTCGAGCGACGGGCAGGCGTCCGCGGAGCGCCGCGGGCCGGGAACGCGGGGGGCGTATGGGCCGGAGTCGAGGGCTGGCGATCGGCGCACTGGCGGCCTCTATCGCCTTCTCTTTGCTGCTGTTCCTGCTGTTCCCGGGGCCGGGTTCGGCCCAGCCGGGCGGTGTTGGCGGCAATTTCGTCGGAGTCGCGAGCTGTGCCGGATCCACCTGCCATGGCCGCTCGGAGGCCAATGGGGCGATCGTCCGACAGGACGAGCTGATGATCTGGCAGAATCCGGCGAGCCCCGCCGGGGCCCACAGCCGATCGTGGCGAGTGCTGACCGAGCCGCGCTCGAAGGCGATCGCCGCCCGGCTCGGCATCGGCGAAGCCGCCAACGCTCCGATGTGCCTGGGTTGCCATGCTCCCCCGGCGCCGGTGGGGCGGCGCGGGCCCAAATTCCTGATTTCCGACGGGGTCGGCTGCGAGGCCTGCCACGGCGCCGCCCTGGGCTGGCTGGCGAGCCATTATGCGGTCGGCGGGACCCACTCCGCCAATGTCGCCCGCGGCATGGTCCCGCTCGACAATGTCCGAGCCCGCGCTGCGGTCTGCCTCGACTGCCATTATGGCAGCGCCGATTCCGGCCAGTTCGTCAATCATCGCATCATGGCCGCCGGGCATCCGCGGATCAGCTTCGAGCTCGACCTGTTCTCGACGCTGCAGCAGCATCACAACGAGGATGGGGACTATATCCAGCGCAAGGGCCGGACCAATCCGGTCGCGGTATGGGCGGTCGGCCAGTCGATGGCGCTCGACCGGTCGCTGAGCCTCTTCGCCAATCCGCAGCGCGGCACCGAGGGGGTGTTTCCGGAATTCTATTTCTTCGACTGCCATACCTGCCACCGCCGGATCTCCGACGATCCGCGCTTCGAGCCGGTCTCCCAGCTCAACCCGGCACGTCCGATCCCGGCGGGAATGCCTGCTTACAATGACGAGAATATGATCATGCTGTCCGCCGCCGCGCGAGTCGCTGCGCCGCAGCTCGCCGCGCGCTTCGACCGCGATAGCCGCAACTTCCACCTGGCTCTGGCGAGGGACCGCGCCTCGGCGGTCGCCGCCGCCGCTACGCTTCGCGAGAGCGCACGCGCGATCGGCAACGTCTTCGCCTCCGGCGGAATCAGCCGAAACCAATTGTTCGAGATCATCGACGGGATCGCCGGCAACGCGGTTTCCGCCCGCTTCACCGATTATGAGGGCAGCGTGCAGGCGGTGATGGCGGTCGACACCTTGCTCTCAGCCCTCGTCACCAGCGGCCAGGCGAGCGCTTCGGCCGCGGCATCGATCCGAGGCGACATCAACCAGGCCTATGTCGCCGTGCGCGATCCCAATGCCTATGCGCCAGGCGACTTCCGAGCGAGCCTCGGCCGCGCCGCCGCGGCGATCCGAAGGCTGAAGTGAAACATCCAACCAGCCTGGTGGCGATCGCCGCGCTCCTCCTGGGTTCCTGCGGAGGCGGCGGCGGAAGCTCGAGCAGCGACAGCGGAAGCGGCCCTTCGCCGCCGCCACCTCCGCCGCCGGCGGGCAATGTCTATTCGGTCCCGGCGCAGGAAGCGCTGACCCAGGCCGAGGTCCAGAAGATCGTCGCCCAAGGCGTCGCGGAAGCGCGGGCGCGCAACGTGCCTTCGGATTTCGCGGTGGTCGACCGGGTCGGCAATGTCCTTGCCGTCTTCGCGATGAACGGCGCCAATCAGCGCCTGTTCGTGCCGAAGGGCCCCAATGGCAGCACCCACGATCTCCAGGGCGTTGATGTGCCCGGCGCGGTGGCCGGCGCGATCGCCAAGGCGATCACCGGCGCCTATCTGTCCTCGGGCGGCAATGCCTTCTCGACTCGCACGGCGAGCATGATCGTCCAGCAGCATTTCCCGCCGTCCGCGGCGGCGGCAGGGCTGGAAAGCGGGCCCCTGTTCGGAGTGCAGTTCAGCCAGCTCCCCTGCTCCGACCTCGCCGCGCGATTCACCGGAGCCCCGGGTTCCGGTGCCCTGATCGGCCCAAAGCGATCGCCGCTCGGTCTCTCGGCCGATCCCGGTGGATTCCCGCTCTACAAGAACGGAGTGGTCGTCGGCGGAATCGGCGTGATGGGCGACGGACTCTACGGCTTCGATCCCGAGGTCCAGGATGTCGACCATGACGACGAAGAAGGGATCGCGCTCGCCGCCAGCTTCGGCTTCGCAGCGCCCGACGAGATACGCGCCGAGCGGATCAGCGTCGATGGAACCACGTTGCGCTTTTCCGACGCCACCACAGGCGATCTGGTCAGCAGCCCTGCCGCCGCGCCCGCTTTCTCGACGTTGATCGGCACGGCCGGGGTACTGACCTCCGTGCGCGGCTATTATGACGCCTCGGCGGGTGTGCTTGCCGGGCAGGCCTACGGCACGGAAGGCTCCGGCATCCGGGCCTCGACCGCTGCCGAATTCTCCAATCGCGATGCCTTCGTCCTGTCCAACGGCTCGGGCACCGATCGCTACCCCATCCGCGGCGGCACCGACGGGCAGCTCAGCGCGGCCGAGGTCAATGCGATCCTGGAGGAGGCGTTCAAGATCATGAGCGCTGCGCGGGCCCAGATCCGCCGCCCTCTCGACAGCCGCGCCCAGGTCAGCATCTCGGTGGTCGACACCAATGGCGAATTGCTCGGCCTCGTTCGCGCCCCGGACGCTCCGATCTTCGGGATCGACGTCGCGCTGCAAAAGGCGCGGACCGCAACGCTCTATTCGAGCGCGAGCGCGGGCGCCGAATTGCTCGCCGATCCCGATCCGGATGTCGCCGGTTTCGTCTCCGCGGTGCGCGCCTTTCTCGGCGATCCCGCTGCGCTGACTGGCCGGACCGCCTTCACCGACCGCGCCGGCGGCCTGCTCTCACGCCCCTATTTCCCCGATGGTGAGCTTGGGCGTCCGCCTGGCCCCTTCTCGCGGCCGATCGCCGAGTTCAATCCCTTCTCGACCGGCCTGCAGTCGGCGCTGATCCAGAAGGATGTACGCGACCATGTCGGCTTCATCCTCGGCGCCAATCCGGACGTGCCGCAGACCTGCACCC
>JAQGLD010000013.1 GCA_028293055.1 Alphaproteobacteria bacterium | reverse complement strand
CAGGCCCGAGGCGACCATCCACCAGCCGATCGCGCCCTGCAGCGCGCCGAGCGCGAGGATCGCGACCAGCTTCCAGCCATAGCCGCGCGGGATGGCGCGCCGCCAGGCGAACCAGATCAAAGGCACGGCGAAGGCGATCCCGATCAGGCGCCCGAGCAGCCGATGGACATATTCCCAGAAGAAGATGGTCTTGAAGTCGGCGAGGGCCATGCCGTTATTGACCAGCTGATATTGCGGGCTTTGGCGATAGGCTTCGAACTCGGCCTGCCAGGCGGCATCGCCGATCGGCGGGAGCGCGCCCGCGATCGGCTGCCAGCGCACGATCGACAGTCCCGATTCGGTGAGCCGGGTGATCCCGCCGACCACGACCATGGCAAGCACCAGGGCCGCGACTGCGAGCAGCCACCAGGACAAAGCGAGCGGTCTTTTCAGGGGCGTGGACGGACTGGCCATGAGGCGCGCTATGGCGTTCGCCGCCGTGCTTGCCAATCCTTGCACGCCGCGATCCCCGGATCCGCCTCGACCGGCCCTTTTTTTTGAAACTTAGCCAGGCATGTTATGTTGTATCTTCTCTCTTCCATGCCTATAGGGAGGGCGAAGGAGTTGGGCGACAGCATGTTCGTGGATACGGCGAAGAGCGGGACGATTGACCGGATGGCGATAGGCCTGTCGGGGCTGTGTCTCGTCCATTGCCTGGCAAGCGCGATCTTCGTCGCGATGCTGGCCTCGGCTGGCGGGATGCTGCTCCACCCGGCGATCCACGAGGTCGGCCTGATGTTCGCGATCGGCCTCGGAATCGTCGCGCTCGGCCGCGGGATAGTCGACCATGGATTCATGATGCCGTCCGCGGTCGGCGGGCTCGGGCTCGGCGTGATGGCCGGCTCGCTCGGCCTGCCCGAGGGCGGCGCCGGCACGATCTATACCATCATCGGTGTCGCGATCCTCGCCCTCGGCCACGACCTCAACCGGCGCGCCGTGATCTGATCTCCGGACGCCCGCATTGCGGACCCTGTTGCCGCGGGGGGTGCGAGCGCCTATTTTCATGTCATGGAACATCATCACCACAGCCATGAAGGCGAGTCGCTCAACGTGGCGGCGCAGGCGTCGATGGAGAAATCCGGCGAGCAGTGGACGACGATGCGCGCCGCGGTGTTCGAGGCGCTGGCCAGCTTCGACAAGCCCGCCTCGGCCTATGACATCGCCGACAAGGTTTCGAAGATCGAGGGCCGGCGCATCGCCGCGAACAGCGTCTATCGAATCCTCGATCTGTTCGTCAGCGCCAATGTCGCGCGCAGGGTCGAAAGCGCCAACGCCTATATCGCCAACGACCATCCGGACTGCCTTCACGACTGCATCTTCCTGATCTGCGATCAATGCGGCCAGACCACCCATCTCGACGACGACAAGCTCGCCGGCGGAGTCCGCGATGCCGCCAGGCAGGCCGGTTTCGCCCCCGATCGCCCGGTGATCGAGGTCCGCGGCACCTGCGAGGATTGCCGCGACACGAACTGACCGATCCGGCTCGCCGATCGCAGACTCAGAAACCGACCTTCCCCGCTCGCGCGGGCTTCGCCCGCGCCTCGGCCTCGAGCAAGTCGACGATTTCCAGCGGTCCGACCTCGCCGCGATAGCGCAGCTGGCGCTTGACCAATGCGAAATCGCCGGGGGTGAGACCCTGGACCGAGGCTAAGGCAATGGGCGCCGCAAGCCCGAAGAATTGCCCGAAGGCGCGAGCCGCGCCCTCGCCCGAAAGTGGCTCGAGATCGAGCTTGAACACGAAACGGCGCAGGGCCGCGGGATCGAGGCGGCGCGCGAAGTTGGTCGCAGCGATGAACGGCAGGGGATGGCTGTCCATCCAGGTCAGCATCTCGTTGACCTGGCTGACCTCCCACGAACGCTGGGCGTCGGCGCGGTCGTGGAGCAGCGAATCGACCTCGTCGAACAGCAGCACCGAACCTTCGTCGCGCGCGCTGGCAAAGGCCTCGGCGATGTTCGCCTCGGTCCCGCCGATCCATTTGGACAGCAGATCGGAGGTGCGCTTGACGCTCAGCGGGCGGTCGAGCCGCTCGGCGAGATGGCAAGCGAGCGCGGTCTTCCCGGTGCCCGGAGGCCCAGTCAGAAGCAGCGAGAAGTCGCTCGGCGCGCCCGCTGCGCTGACCCTCGCGACCAGCTTGCCGATTGCCGGATCGTAGAGGTCGAGCGCCAGCGCCCCACCGCCCGGCGCCGGCGGAAGCGCCCGTCCGCCGCGAAGGCCGGCGAGCAGCGACGACGCGATCGCGCCGGCTTCCTCGCGGCCGCCGCCGGCCAGCGCGGCGCCGCGCAGGGTCACCCTTGCGATCGCCGCAGCCTCGCTCTCCCTGGCTACCAGCGGATCGAGTCCGAATGCCGCCTCCCCGGCCCCTTCGTCGGCCGCGACGCGCGCGACGATGCGGGCGCGTGCGCGCGGCCCGGGATAGTCCATCCGCAGGATGTAGGTGAGCCGACGGAGGTGGGCGGGATCCACGTCGAGGCTGTTGCTCGTCCAGATCGTCGGCACCCTGTTCTGCTCGAGCAGGCGGTTGACGAAGATCTTCGATCCGGCGCGAGGGCCACTGCCGCCGGCGATCTGCGCCTCGGCGAACAAATCCTCCATCTCGTCGAACAGGAGGATGGAATCGCCGCGGCGCGCGAGCAGGCGTTCGGCCCGCTTGAGCGCGTGAAGCCGTTCGTAGCGGCTCGGCTCGTCACCCTCCTCGTCGCTTTCGCCGACCGCGAACAGGCTCGCGCCAACCGAAGCGGCGAGGGTCCGTGCGAGCTCGGTCTTACCGGTTCCCGGCGGGCCGTAGATGAGCAGGTTGATGCCCGCCGCCTTGCGGTCGAGGGCGCCGCGCAGCAATCGGGTGAGCAGGTCCAATGCTTCCGCCTGCCCGGCGAAGTCCTCCGCGCCGAGCCCGGCAGGCTGGCGAAGGCCCGCCAGCCCGTCGAGGATCCGATCCTCGTCGAGCAATCCGCCGTCGAGCAGGCGGCCGAAACGCCAGGGCAGCTCGAGATCGAGACCGCTGCCGCAATCTGACGCGAAGTGGAGCAAGCCGAGGCTGAGCGGCCCCGATCGGCGCACCCGGCCGACGGCCGCGCCGGGATCGGCGCCGGCGAGCCGGCCGACCAGCCCGAGAAGATCGACTCCGGTCGCAGGCAACCGGCCGCGCAACGAAGCGAGCCGGGGCAGCCGGGTGAAACCGACTCCGATCCGGAGGAGGTCGCGGTCGAATGCGTCGAAATCGAGCAGGTCCGACACCGCTTCGAGGCCGCGGAACAGCTCCGGCTCGCCATCGTCGGTTTCGATCGCCGGTACCAGCGCGGCGAGGCTATCCCAGCAGAGCCGCTCGCCCGGCTCATCGGATCCGGGGGCGGCGAAGACGATGGCGGGCCACAGCCAGCCGGCCTTCTCGGCCGCCCAATCGAGCACCACCTGCGCGGTCCTGCCGCCACGTCCCGATGTTTCGCGCAGCAGCATGAGAATGCGCTGCGCCAGGAGCTTTTCGCCCATGACATGTTCCCTTGGCCGGCGCGCGCGAAGGCGCGCGGCTCCAGCCGTTTCGTATCGATTATGAAGGGTCGGTCTCGCCGGGTCCGGGCCCGGCAAAGCGCGCTAGCGCTTGGGCGGGATCCGGACGGAGGCGAGACGCATATTCGCGTTCAGGCTGCGATCGTGCATCGCTCTCTCCGTCTTCAAAGCATCGTGCCGAAAAGTGGACCCCGGATTTCGGTGGTCACGTCGCGACGACAAAGCACCACGACGCGATTGTCGTGGGGAGCGGGCGGATAATCGGGTGCGAAACGATTGTCAAGCAGCCGGGGCCGACTCCTCGGACTGGACCATCCGTTTGCCGAGCAGCAGCTTGAACAGGACGAAGGCGACGAGACCGATGGCGGCGCTGCCGACATGGAGCAGCCAGAAGGTCGTCGTCGGTAGGCTTTGGTAGAGGCCGCCGACCCAGCCGACGATCGCATTGGCGCAGAAGAAAGCCAGATAATAGAGGCCAATGACGGTGGCGTTGATCGCCTTTGGAGCGACCTTGGAGAAGAGCGCGAGGCTGACCGGAAGGATGTGGGCGAAGCCGATGCTGTTGAGCAGATGGAACATCAGCGGCCAGCCGAGGCCGATCTTGGCGCCGGTCGCGCCCTGGTAGAAGGCAGCGGCGGTCAGGCAGAGGCCGCCGCCGATGGTGAAGAAGCTGCCGATGATCATCTTGCCGATTTCGTCCGGCTCGCGGCGGGTCCGGCTC
>JAQGLD010000004.1 GCA_028293055.1 Alphaproteobacteria bacterium | reverse complement strand
ACCGCGAGGCTTGCCGCCGAAGATGATTTCGAGGGCTGGCGCGTCGCCGCGCGTGCGCTGGCCGCGGCGGGCGTGCCGCCGTCCGAGGTGGTCTGGACGGTCGGCGGCAAATCTTCAGACCTGTTCGCGAGCGATCCGGTCGGCCCCGCCGGCGGTCCCGCTTTCTCGGTGCCGCGCGCCTTCGTCGCGCTTGCCCAAAGCGTCATTTGCCATTCGGATGCCGAGCGCTTCGGCCTGCTCTATGCCATGCTGCTGCGCCTGCGCGATTGCAACGATGCGCTCGACGACCAGGCCGATACGCTCGTCCGGAGGCTCGAGGCGATGGCGAAGGCGGTGCGCCGCGACATCCACAAGATGCGCGCCTTCGTCCGCTTCCGTGCGGTCGAGGACGGCGCGGGCGAGCGCTTCGTCGCGTGGTTCGAGCCCGAGCATCATATCGTCCGAGCCAATGCCGGCTTCTTCGTCCGGCGCTTCGCCAACATGGCCTGGTCGATCCTCACTCCCGAAGTCTCGATCCACTGGGACGGCGCGACGCTCTGCGAAGGCCCAGGCGCGACTCGCTCCGATGCCCCCGCCGCCGATCCGGCGGAGGCGGCTTGGAAGACCTATTATGCCTCGATCTTCAATCCGGCTCGGGTCAAGATCGGCGCGATGCTGAAAGAGATGCCGAAGAAATATTGGAAAGACATGCCCGAGACGGCGTTGATCGGTGAGTTGATCGCGGGAGCGCAGGCACGCGAGGCGGAAATGGTCGAGACATCGAGGGCGAAGACGAAGGCGGACATGCCGGTTCGGCACGGCGCGATCGGCGGCAATGTGATGCGCGCGTGGGAAGCGCTGCGGGAGGAGGCCAAAGGCTGCACCCGCTGCCCGCTCTACCGGTGCGGCACCCAGACGGTGTTCGGCGAAGGCCCGCTCGACGCGCGGATCCTGTTCGTTGGGGAGCAGCCTGGCGACCAGGAAGATCTCGCCGGCCGGCCCTTTGTCGGCCCGGCAGGGCAGTTGCTCGATCGGGCGATGGCCGAGGCCGGGGTGGACCGCGGCCAGGCCTATGTCACCAACGCGGTCAAGCATTTCAAGTTCGAGCGAAAGGGCAAGCGCCGCATCCACCAGAAGCCCGACGGGCCCGAAATCATGGCCTGCCGCTTCTGGCTCGAGCAGGAGCAGGCGCTGATCCGCCCGCCGCTGACCGTAGCGCTGGGCGCGACCGCTGCGCGGTCCCTGTTCGGCAGGGTGGCGACCATCGCATCGCTGCGCGGCAAGCCACATGCGCTCGATGCGGGCGGCGAGGCCTGGGTGACGGTGCATCCCAGCTTCCTGCTTCGCGTTCGCGACGATCGCGAGGCGGAATATGCGAGGTTCGTCGAGGACCTGCGCCGGATCGGCGAGCGGGCGAAGGAATTGGGATAGGATGGCTTGCCAAAGCCCTTCCCCTGAAGGGGAGGGGCTCGATTTGCACCGGTTCGCCTAAACCTTGACCAGCATCTTGCCCATGTTGGCGCCGCGGAACAGATCGAGGAACGCTTCCGGCATCGCCTCGATTCCTTGGCGAACCGTCTCGCGCGATTTGACCTGCCCGCTCGCCACCCAATTGCCCATGTCGCGGTAGAAGTCGCCCATGCTCGCCAGATAATCGGTGTAGATGAAGCCCTTCATCATGATCCGGGCGGCGATCACCCGCATCATGTAGCGAAACGCGTAGGGCGGCCCGGCATTGTAGGATTCGATCATTCCGCACATCGCGAAGCGGGCATTCTGCCGCGCGGCGGCGAGGGCGGCGTCGAGATGATCGCCGCCGACATTGTCGAAATAGACGTCGATTCCGTCGGGCGCCGCGTCGAGCAGTCCCTTGACGATCCGAACGGACTTGTAGTCGATCGCAGCGTGAGCGCCGAGCTCGCGCACCCAGGCGCATTTCTCCTCGCCGCCGGCAGCCCCGATCACCGTCATGCCCTTCGCCCTTGCGATCTGGACCACCGCCGATCCGACCGCGCCGGCCGCTGCGGAGACGAACACGACATCGCCCTCTTTGGCCTCGGCGACTTTGAGCAGGCCGAAATAGGCGGTGGCGCCGGTCAGGCCGAGATTGCCAAGCCAGTGGAAATCCTCGACCGGCATCGGCGGGACCTTGTTGAACTTCTCGGCCGGGCCGGCCGCACCCTCGCGCCAGCCGGCCATGTGGAACACGGTCTCGCCCTCGCGAAAATGGGGCGAGCGGCTCTCGACGACGGTGCCGACCGCGCCTCCGTCCATCGGAGCGCCGACCTCGAACGGGGGCACGTACGATCTCACGTCGTTCATCCGGCCGCGCATATAGGGATCGACCGAAAGCCACCTATTCTCGACCCGCACCCAGCCGTCCTGGAGGTCCGGGAGCGAAGCCTCTCTTAGCTCGAAATTGTCGCTGGTCGGCAAGCCTTCGGGGCGCGACTTCAGATGCCAGGCGCGGGTGGTGGTCATCGGCTCCTCCTCTTTCCGTGGCACTATGACGGTCGAGAAGGCCTGCCCGCAAGGCTTGGCGAAAGGACGCCCCGGCGGGCGAGATCGGCCGCCGGGGCGATCAGCCTATTCGGGGTCGCCGGTTGCGTCGCGGTCCTTGCGATCCGCGCGCTCCGCATAGGTGCCCGAGAAGCCGCCATCGAGGAAATGCGGCCCATCGCTGCCGCTATCCTCGCGCTCGAACAAGGCGCGATTGCGCTCCTCGCTGCGCCAGTCCCGCGTCGCCTCCTCGGCGCTGCGGTTGAGCACCACCTTGTCGTCGACCGATTCGACCCAGGAGCAAGGAATTGAATGATGGATTCCACCGGCATTGGGGTCGTGCCTGGCGAGGATGACGCGGTCGCCGCGCACCTTGTCGACGGTGCCGACATGGGTCCCGTCGGATCCGACCACATCCATATGCTCGCCAACCTGGGCCAGCGACTGGCGCTGAGACTGGCGTTTCGACCGCCAGTCTCCGAACTCCTGCTCGAAGCGGGCATGGTGCTCGCGCCGATAATCCTCATAGTCGCGGTCGATCTCGTCGATCTGGCGCTGGCGCCACTGAGCATAATGCGGATCGTGAATGCCGGCGCCGCGGGCATTGCGGCCCGAGGATTCGTAACGGCGGCCGGGATCGGGTGCACCGCCGAAGCCCGAGGCCCCGCCCGGTGCCCGGTTGTAGCCGTAGAGGTCGCCGCTGCCGGCGCCCCCGCTACTGGCCTCGTAATCGCCGCGTTGCTGGCGAGCGCCATAGCCTGGGTGGCGATCATAGCCTTCGTCACTGGCCGATCCGCCGAGCCAACCGCGCTCGCCGGGACGGTCCCGATGCCAGCTGTCGCCGCGCTGGTTGCCCCATCCGCCGCCGGGCCGCTCGCCGGTCTCGCCGTAGCCGGAATCGTTGTTGCGGTGACCGCTCAGCCGCTGCTCGCGCGCCCAGTGGCGCTCATCCTCCTCGCGCCGCCTTTGCGCTTCCTCGTCGCCGAACCAGGACCGGACCTCGTCGCCGGCGCGGTCGAGGAAGCCGCGATCGTCCTCGTCGCGGCCATAGCCACCGCGCCCGGGTCCGCCGGCTCGATAACCGCCGCCCTGGTAGCCGCGTCCGGGATCGCGTTCGGAGCCGCGCTCGCCATAGCGGCCACCCTCCCGCTCGCGCCATCGGTCGCCGCCGTGGCGGTCATCACCCTGATAGGCCATGTATCTCTCCTCTCGGTGCGGACCGAGCAGGCGCGGCCGATCCGCGCCGGGTCCCGAGGGAAGAACAAGATCGGCAGGCGAGCGTTCCGGCGGCGGCGCCCATCCGGGCGGCAAATTCGCCGAAAGGAAGCCATTCGAAAGCTGGGCGATTTGGCGCATTGCGAAACCGCCAAAGCGAGGCTATCTGGTCCGCCTCCGCCGGAGACATGGCGCGGGGCTGTAGCTCAGATGGGAGAGCGCTGCAATCGCACTGCAGAGGTCAGGGGTTCGATTCCCCTCAGCTCCACCAGCCTGAACGGCTGTATTCGTTTATCTTTTTTAGATTTTGCGCACCCGTTCAAATGTTCGGGCGTATCGTCGGCCGTTGCTTCGACGTTCGTCCGCGTAGATCGGGATGCACGAGAGACCCCGAGAATGGCCGAAACAACCGTCCGGGTTACGGCGCTCGCCTTTGACCCGGCGCGCCGGCACCAACGGGTAGCAATTATGATCATGGACGAAAGCATTTGATTAAAGGTCCCAACGAACCGGCGCCCACTAGATTCGCCCACGCGTACGGGGATCTGCAGGCGATCAAATGCCTCCCGTTACAGGTATTAGCGCTCCCGTGATCGCAGCAGAATCATCGGAGATGAGGAAGGCGACGACCTTGGCTAGAGCCTCTGGGCTAACCCAACGATCGAAATCGGCTTTGGGCATGTCCGAGCGGTTCGCCGGCGTGTCGATGATGCTGGGCAGGACCGCGTTGACCCTTATGCCTCGGTCCTTGAACTCGTCTGCCAAGGCCTCGGTGAGCCGTGCGACGCCCGATTTGGCGGCGGTATAAGCTCCCATGCCGACCGCCGCCCTCGCGGTCGCCGCGGCGCCGACAATGACGATCGCCGCGCCGTGGGCGGGCAAGTGCTCCGTGACGGCCTTGCTCATCACCACAGCGGTACGGACATTGGTCTGGTAGAGCCAATCCCAGGTTTCGATTGCGCCATCCGCCACCGTTTCCCAGCGAAAGCCACCGGCGATGTTGACGAGGGCGTCGAGCCTTCCGAATTTCTCCAGAATCGCCGCGACGGCCGCCTCGGCCTCGGACGGATGCGAGCCGTCCACCCCGCCCAGTTCCAGGGCCGCGCCGTCGACGGTGCTCGTCTCCGCAATGTCGATAGCGACGACGCGCGCTCTGGCTTCGGCCAGTTCCTTCACGACCGCGCGCCCGAGAATGCCGAAGCCGCCGGTTACCGCAACAACCTTGTCGTCCATCGGGCGATCGCTCCTGCCAAACCGGTCGTGGAGCATTAGTCATTCGCATTGGAGAACGCAATTCTGCTACGAGAGGCGCAGGATGAACCCGGAACAGCCTCCAGCATTCGACCCGAATGCCGATCTCACCCTGTTTGGGCTGGGCGGAAGCGTGGTCGTCGTAACCGGAGCGGCCTCCGGAATCGGCCGCGCCTCGGCTATTCAGTTCGCCCGAGCGGGAGCGTTCGTGATGCTCGCGGACCTCGACGAGTCCGGGTTAGCCGCAACCGAGAGGAAAATACGGTCCGCGAGCGGCGGCGCTCGCTCGATCCGCACCGACTGCGCCGATCCGTCGGAGCTCGATGCGCTGGCCGAGGCTGCAGAACAGGAGGGCCCGATTTGCGCGTGGTGCAATGTCGCGGGAATCGTCCGCAAAGTGGCCGCCGTAGACGTCGACCCTGCGCTCTACAGGCAGATACTCGACATCAACATGGGCGGCATGTTCTGGGGCAGCCAAGTGGCCGCCCGACGGATGATCCCGCGCCGCAGGGGCGCCATCATCAATGTCTCGTCAAATGCCGCGGACGAGCCGATCGCCGGCCTCTCGCTCTACGCCATGTCGAAAGCGGGCGTGAACATGATGACCCGGAGCTTCGCCAAGGAGCTTGGCCCGCACAATATTCGCGTGAACGCAGTGGCGCCGGGATTCACCCTGACTGCGATGACCAGGCCGGAAGGTACGGATACGGTAGCCTTGCTCGCACGAAATGCCGCTCGCTCGCCGCTGGGGCTCGTGGGCGCGCCCGAGGACATAGCCTTCGCCATTCTCTATCTGGCATCGGATGCCAGCCGCTTCATCACCGGCCAGGTTCTGCGGGTGAATGGCGGCACTTCGATGCCCTAGGCACAACAGGATCCGGAGTATCGCGTGGAACTAGGACTAGAAGGACGCACTGCCATTGTCTGCGCGTCGTCGCGGGGACTGGGCTTTGCCTGCGCCGCCGCATTGGCCCGCGAGGGATGTCGAGTCATCCTCAACGGGCGCGATCGCGAAGCTCTGGAGGCGGCGCGGGCACGCATTGCAGCTTCAGGCAGGTCGGCGACCGCGGTTCTGGCCGATGTCTCGACAATCGCGGGGCGCGCCGAACTTGTGGCCGCCGCGCCGAACGCGGACATACTCGTCACCAACAATGGCGGGCCCGCGCCCGGCCGATTCGTCGATTGGGACGAAGCGGCCTGGCTGGCGGCAATCGAGGCGAACATGCTTTCCGCGATCATGCTGATCCAGGCGCTCGTGCCCGGCATGCGGTCGAGACGCTTCGGACGCATCGTCAACATCACCTCGGCGATGGTAAAGTCGCCGCAATTGCCGATGGGGCTGTCCACAGCGTCACGCGCCGGCCTCACCGCCTTCGCCAAAGCGCTCTCGCGCGAGGTCGCGAAGGACAATGTAACGGTCAACAATTTGCTGCCGGAGCGGATCGAGACCGACCGGCTGCGGACGATGATCGAGCGGGTGGCCCGGCATCGCGAGGTGACGGAGACGGAGGCGAGGGCCGAGATGCTCGCGCCGGTGCCCGCCGGACGCTTCGGCAGGCCGGAGGAGCTGGCCGACGCCTGTGCCTTCCTCTGCTCCGCGCAGGCCGGCTACATCACCGGCCAGAATCTGCAGATCGACGGCGGCGGTTACGAAGGTCTCATCTGACGCTTCAGGCTGCCGCCCTGGGGAGTTCGAACGGCGCATGGACCTGGGTGGTCGCGGCGATTGCCCGCGCGGCATCGGCCGCTTCGCCCGGGCCGTATACGCTTTCGACCCGGTCGCGCTTGTCGATCATCTCGAGGAAGAGAGCAGCGACCGCATCCGCGGCCTCGCGGTCCATCCGCGCCAGGATCGGCACCGAGCCTACGAAGATGCCGCTTTGCTTCAGCTCCTCGTTGAGGCTGTAGACATAATGGCGCTGCGCGGCCGAGGCCAGGCCGAGCGAGCCGAGCAGCTTCATCGGCAACAGCGCCGAGCGGCCCGAGGCGAACAGCAGGGCACCCTCGCCCCGCGCCTGCATTTCGGGTAGCACTGCGCGCACTGCCGTGATCGCACCGGTCACCAGGAAATCGAAGGCGTCGCGCGCAATTTCGGCCGTGACTTGCGAAGGCGGCACGAACGCCATGGCGAGCGGACTATATTCGAGAACGTCGATGCCGCCGAACCTCGCGCTCGCCTCCGCAAGCGCCTCGATCAGCCAGTTCGCATCGCGCAGGTCGGCGACGAAGCAGGCGGCGGAGATGCCAGCCTCGCTTAGTTCGGCCACCATCGAGTCAAGCGCGTCCCGACCTCGGGCGATCAAGGCAACCGAATAGCCCCGAGCCCCGAACGCCCGAGCCACCGACATGCCGAGCATTGGGCCGGCACCAACGATTGCCACCGTCTTGCTCATGCGGCGTCCCAGACGACATGGACGGCTTCCGGCCCGCGCAGGCCGACGCCCTTGATCCGCGGCGAAGGGCGGTCCGGGTCGAGGCGGATATTGGGCAACATATCGAAAATGGCATTCACCGCCGCCTCGATCTCCGCCTTGGCGACGAACAGGCCGATGCACATATGGACACCGTAGCCGAAGCCGAAATGCGGCCGATTTGGACGGTCGATGTCGAATTCGTCCGGGTTTTCGAACACCGCGGGGTCGCGATTGGCGGTCTGGATGACCATCGAGACAATCGAGCCCTTGGGAATGAAGGTACCCGCAATCTCGACATCCCTGGCGGTCTCCCGAGCCTTGAAGGTCGCAACCGGCTCGTAGCGCACCGCCTCGTCGATCGCCTTGCCGATCAGCTTGCGGTCGGCGCGCACCCGCGCGAGCAATTCGGGCCGCTCGAGCAAAAGAAGCATGAGGCTTCCAAAAGTGCGCGTCGTCGTCTCGGCCGCGGCGGGGAGCAGCATGCGAACGAAATCGGTGACCTGCTCGTCGGTCAACTTCTCGCCCTCATATTCGCTGCGCAGCAGCCGGCCGATCAGGTCATTGCCGATCGAACCGTCCGCCCGGCGTTGCGCCACCAGTGGAAGAACATGGTCGTGGAGCGCCTGCGAGGCCTGGAGCGCTTCGATCCGGGCCTGCTTGGCCGCTTCCGGATCGCGCTTCGGGCCGGAGAGGATCTTGAGCGCCATCGTGGCGAACACCTCCATCCCCTTCGGATCGTCCGGAAAGCCGAGGATGGCGTAGATCACCCTGACCGGGAAGCCGAGGCCGATATCGGCGATCAGATCGGCCTTGCCCTTGGCCAACAGCGGCCCGACATATTCGTCGCGAACGACGGGTTCGATCAGCGATTCGCGCCATTCCTTGAGCACTGCCGGCATGAAGCAGGGCTGGAGCAGGGACCGCATTCGTCGGTGGTAGGCGCCGTCCATCGCGGTGAGCATGAACGTACCCATGAAGCTGCCCAACCCTTCCCCGATCAGGCCGCTGGTATAGGTGTCCTGGTCGCGCAGCACCGCGCCAATGTCGGCATGGCGGAAGAGCGTGTAGACCGGACGGCCGCGGGCATTGCCGAAGATCGGCGGCACGCCGAGCACCTCCAATATGTCGCCCTTCATCACCGGCCCTTCCGCCATCTTCTGGCGATAGAAGGGCAATGGGTCCTCGAGCGTGCCTCCGAAATTGTCGCTGACCGACTGGAAGCTCTTCTGCATCGTGTCAGCGCCGTCCACCTGGCTGGCCATCATCTCTCTCCTTCGGACTGGATCAGGCGGCTTCGGCCTTGATGTCGGGGCTATCGAGCTTGAGCAATTCGATCGCGTTGCGGCTGCGGATCTTGTCGCGATCCGCATCGGAAAGGCCGATCCCGGCGGTAAGATCTCCATGATCATAGGCACCGCCGAAATTGGTGCCGTAGAGAAGGCGATCGGCGCCCACGACCTCCGCCACGCCGCGGCGCAGCGCCGGGTGGTGGACATCGAGGTCGAAATAGAAATTCGGCATATAGTCCATCACTGGTCGCCGGTTGCGTGCGTCCGGCGCCATATTGGCGTTGAGCTCGGCAAGCCGGCCAAGCTGGAACACCGCCATGCCGCCGGCATGGGTGATGTAGGTTTTGAGCGTCGGGAACATATCGAGCGCCCCGCCGCAGATCAGGTACCAGAAGAACAGGGTCTCGTCGTAGCAATCGCCGAGGATCGAGCTGGTCTCGAACTTGTCGTCGGTATGCTTCTCGCCCCAGTAGATCGATTGGTTGAAGCCGTGGACCATGATCGGCACATCGAGCTCGGCGAGTTTCTCCCACACCGGGAAAAGGCGCTCGTCATAGGTTTGGATGCCGTCGAAATTGGTGCCGCCGACGCACAGGCCCTTGGCGCCGAGCTGGCGCACGGCGCGGTCGATCTCCTTCACCGCTCCGGCGGGGTCGGCGAGGTTGGCATGGGCCCAGAAATCGAACCGATCGGGCATGGCGCGGCAGAAAGCGGAAATCTCGTCATTGCAGATGCGCGCATATTCGGTGCCGAACTCGCCGGCCCAGTACATGAAGGCATGCGATGGGGTGGAGACGACGAGCTTGTCGACCCCGCGCTGGTCCATGATCTTGAGCCGTGCCTCATGGGTCATCCGGGCAAGCAGATTGGCTTCCGCCTCGGCATCGTTGGCCGCCTTGGCCGGCTGCTTGGTGCCGAGCGAGAAATGACCCACCGTCAGGCCCTTCACCTTCATGAAGGGGCCCCAGAATTCGTGCCGGTTGAACATTCCGGCGGTCAGCAGATGAGCGTGCACATCGATCAGCATCCAGATCCTCTCCTGGCGCCGATTGAGTCGCGCCGCATCTTGTTACGAGAACCCTATTCTCATATTCGAATGGTAGACTGCAAGCGCCGATCGACTTTACGGCGATTCCGCAAGGGGGATCGATGACACATTCACCGCCGCGAAAGGAGTCGCGCCTGCTGCTGGGGGCCGGGATCGTCGGCATAGCCTTCTCGCTTCGGCTGATCTTCGCGAGCCTTTCGGTCCGCCTGCCCGAAGTGGTGCGGGCATTGCATCTTTCCGCCCTGGAAACGAGCCTGGCGACGACCTTGCCGGTCCTGTGCCTCGGCTTGTGCGCGCCCTTTGCACCAAGGCTCGCCGAAAGGTTCGGGATCGAGCGCTGCCTGTTCGGAGCCCTTGCCCTGATCGCAGCCGGCACGGCGCTGCGCGCTGCGGGCCCCGCCTGGGCGCTGTTCGCCTTCTCGATCCTGGCCGGCGCCGCGATCGCGACTGCCAACGTGCTGCTGCCAAGCCTGGTCAAACGCGATTTCGATGACCGCACCTCCCTGGTCACCGGCCTCTATGTGATGGGGATTTCGGGAGGCGCTGCCCTGGCGGCGGCGGTGACGGTGCCGATCGAGCAGGCACTGGGCGGCGGTTGGCAACTCGGCCTGTCGATGTGGGCGGTGCCGGTGCTGCTGGCCTTGCTGCTCTGGGCGCCACAGGCGCTGCGCCGGCAGACGCAGCACATTGCAGCGCCGGTCGGCCGCGCGAAGGGACTTTGGCGCGACCGGCTCGCCTGGCAGGTGGCGATGTTCATGGGCCTCCAGTCCGCTTTGGCCTTCTCGGCGATGACCTGGCTTGCGCCGATCCTTCGCGAGCGTGGGCTGAGCGCCGTCGCGGCCGGGCTGCTTCTGTCCGTGCTGATCGTGGTCCAGCTGATCACCTGCCTTGCGACGCCGGGACTGGCGGTGCGCGCTCGCGATCAGCGGCCGCTCGCGATGCTGCTCGTCGCCGGAGGGACGGCGGGCATGATCGGACTGCTGTTCGCGCCGCTGTGGAGCCTGCCCTTGTGGGCGCTGCTCCAGGGGCTTGCGCAAGGCGGGCTCTTCGCGCTGGCGCTGACCCTGGTGCTGCTGCGCTCGCGCGACGCGCATGTCGCCGCGCATCTATCGAGCATGGCACAGAGCCTGGGCTATGTCCCGGCCGCTCTGGCGCCGCTGCTGATCGGCCTGCTCCGGGCCTGGACCGGCAGCTTCGCCGCGGTCGGAGGCCTTTTCGCCCTGCTCGGCATCGGCTTGGTGTGGAGCGGACTCGGCGCTGCGCGGTCGAGATATGTAGGGGCGCGGGCAGTCGATTAGCCGCGCTGGACGATTTCCTTGATCGGAATGTTCGTGTCCGCGAGCAGGTCCGGATCGACCACCCTCGCCTCCCCCACCAGGGTCCGGCCGGCCATGAATTCCTGCGGCATGTTGACCGCCTCCACAGCCAGCACCCGCCCGGAATCGGCGAGATGGAAGATGGCGAATTTGGCCTCGTCGATCGCGCCGCGCACCACCAGCCGGTGCGAATCGAACGGAACGCCGACGATCTGGAGCTTGACCTCGTACTGATCCGACCAAACCCAGGGCACCTCGTGCGCCGGCGGAGCCTTGCCGAGGATGTCCGCGGCGACTCGGCGGCCCTGCTCGACGGCGTTCGGCACGCTCTCGAGCCGGAACCTGCGGCCGCCGTAGAGAGGCATGGGCCGCCAGGTCATGTCGCCGATCGCGTAGATGCCCTCCGCCGAGGTGCGGCCATTCTCGTCGACCACGACCCCGCCCGCTTCGCAGGCGAGGCCGGCATCGCGGGCCAGCCCGTCGCACAAGGCGGCGCCGACGCCGACGACCACCGCGTCGCAGTCGATGATCTCGCCCCCCGCCAGACGAACGCCGGAGACATGGCCGCCCTGCCCTTCGAAGGCCTCGACATCGACTCCGGGACGGATCTCGAGACCCTTGCCGCGATGATATCGGTCGAAGAAGGCGGCGAGGGGCTCGCAGGCGACGCGGGCCAGGATCCGGCTCTCGCGCTCGATCAGCACGGCTTCGGTGCCAAGCGCGATCGCCGAGGCCGCCACTTCGAGCCCGATATAGCCGCCGCCGACGATCACCAGGCGGCGGCCCGGACCGACGGCCTCGCGCAGCCGGTCCGAATCCGCCAGGCTGCGCAAATGCAGGATTCCGTCGAGTTCGGCGCCCGGAATGGCCAGACGGCGCGCCCGCGATCCGGTGGCGAGGATCAAGCGGTCCCAGGAGAGCTGGGTTCCGTCGCCGAGCGTGAGGGTGCGAACCGCCGGGTCGAGCGCGGTCGCGCTCTGCCCGAGCCGAAGCTCGATATTCTCGGCGTCGTACCAGCTCTCGGGCCGCAGCTTGAGCGTCGCGGCTTCGGCCTTGCCCTTGAGATAGGTCTTGGACAGCGGGGGTCGGTGATAGGGCGCGGAGGGCTCGTCGCCGATCAGGACGATTTCCCCTTCATGACCTCCCATCCGCAGCGCGGCGACGACATTGCCGCCACCATGGCCGGCGCCGACGACGAGGATGCGACTGGTTTCGTTCATGGCCTGCCCAATCAGTGCTGCTGGCCGCTCGAATAGATGCGGAGATGGGGAATATTGGCGTGCTCGGGCTGCTCGAGCAGGAAGCGCACCGCCGCGGCGACATCGGCCGGCGCCAGCGGCGTCAGGCCCTCGGTGGCGCGCGCCCGGCGATCGGCGGGGAGGTGATCGAATATCTCGGTGGCGGTGCTGCCCGGCGCGACGATACCGACCCGAACTCCAGTGCCGGCAAGCTCGATTCGGAGGGTGTCGCTGAAGATCTCTAGCGCGCGCTTGAGCCCGCCATAGACGCCGCTGCCCGGCGCGGTGAGGTTGGCGCCGATGCTGGAGATATTGATGATCGCGCCCGCGCCCTGCGCCTTCATCGCCCGGGCGAAGACATAGCAGGCGCGCACCGGAGCTTCGTAATTGAGCGCGATCATCGGACCGAGCCCGTCGAGATCGAAGCTGTCGAGCGGACCGACCCGGAACACGCCGGCATTGTTGATCAATATATCCGCGCCGCCGAATTGAGCGGCGGCGGCGTCGAGCATGCGCTGGGCTGAATCCGGCGAGCCGACATCGATCGCGAGCGTCGCCGCGTTCGGACCGATGTCGTTGGCCAGGGCCTCGAGACGATCGGCCCGACGCGCGACCAGCAGGACTCGCGCACCGCGGGCGGCGAGATCACGGGCCACCGCCTCGCCAATGCCCGCCGATGCGCCGGTGACGACGGCTCTCTTACCTTCCAGCATGCGACCCCCTAGAATTTGTTGGCGCCGACCCTGGCGAAATATTCCCGGATCGGCGCGACGGTCGGGACATGGCTCGAAAAGCCGCCATCGACCGGGATCGTCGCGCCGGTGATGAACGCCGACTCGTCGGAGGCCAGGAATGCGACGACGTCGGCGATGTTGCGCGGATGACCGAGCTCGGGGGTCAAATGGGCGTCGAGGATGATCTGCCTGAGCTCCCCCTGGACCGAATGCTGGGCATTCTCGCCCAGAACGAGGCCGATCTGGATGGTGTTCGATCTCACCCCCTGCTTGCCATATTGGGCGGCGATCGACCGGCTCATCAGCGTGATCGCTGCCTTGGACATGCCATAGGCAGTGAGGGTGAGGTCGCCCTGAGCGCCGAAGCCAGAGCTCGAATGGATCAGCGAGCCGCCGCCGCGGGCGAGCATGTGGGGGATGACATGCTTGCTGCACAGCAGTGCCCCGCCGGCATTGACCGCCATGGTCCGCTGGAAGGTCGCGAGATCGACATTGCACACGTCGCGATCGCCGGCGCGGTGTTCCGGGGTGAGGATCGCCGCATTGTTATGAAGGATGTCGACTCCGCCGAACGCCTCGACGACGCGCGCGACCATCGCTTCGACCTCCGCTTCTTCGGCCACGTCGCAGGCGATTCCGATCGCCTCGCCGCCAGCGTCGACGATTTCCCTGGCTGCATCCTCGGCGCGCTCCAGGATCAGCTCGGCGATCGCGACCCTGGCGCCGTGGCGCGCGAGAGTTCGAGCGGTTTCGCGGCCGAGCCCCTGCCCCGCACCGGTCACGATCGCGATCTTTCCTGTCAGCTTGCCGCTCATCGCACTCTCCCAAGCGGGCGTTCGCCGCCCTGTCTTTCCTGGCTTAGATGGAAGCAGCACGACTATGTCAACGCAGATTCTGTTCGAGCATTAGAATGACATTGTGACCTTGAAACAAATCACCGGTCCGCTAGAGTCGTTTCACAAGGAGAGGCACGTGGCAATCAATCCCGCAGCGGACGCAGCCGGCGGCAGCACCGGGCTGTCGCAATATCATCTGCTCGGACGCTCCGGCCTCCGAGTTTCGCGGCTGGCGCTTGGTACGATGACCTTCGGCCAGCAGCCGTGGGGCTGCGACGAAGAGACGGCTGCCGCCATACTCGACCGCTATCTCGAGTGGGGCGGCAATCTGATCGACACCGCCGATCATTATGCCGGCGGCGAGAGCGAGCGGATGCTCGGCGCGATGGTCGCCGAGCGAAAGGCGCGCGACCGTCTGGTGCTGGCGAGCAAATTCACCATGGGCAGCGGCGCCAAGGGCCCCAATATGGTCGGTAACGGCCGCAAGTCGATGATGGCCTCGCTCGACGCCAGCCTTCGCCGGCTCGGCACCGACTATCTCGACCTCTACATCCTTCACATCTGGGACGGAGTCACGCCCGCCGAGGAAGTGATG
>JAQGLD010000608.1 GCA_028293055.1 Alphaproteobacteria bacterium | reverse complement strand
CACCAGCACCAGCCTGACGGTCAGCGTCAATGACGGCGGCGCAAGCGGCGGCGCGGCGCAGACCGGCAGCAGCTCGGCCACGATCGCGATCACCGCAATCTACGATGCGCCGTCGGGGGCGGACCATGCGGCGAACCTGGCAGAAGCCACCACTTTCACCTTCACCCCGGCGAGCTTCAGCTCCGGCTTCACCGATCCGGACGGCAACGCCTTTGCCGGAATCCGGATCGGCTCGCTGCCAGCCAGCGTCGACGGGGTCCTCAAGATCGGATCGACCGCGGCTGCGATCGGCGATGTCGTCACCGCAGCCCAGCTGAGCTCGGGTGCGCTGACCTTCGTCGCCAACGATCATATCGTCGGGGATACGACCAGCTTCGGCTTCCAGGTGATCGACAATGGCGGAACCGCCAATGGCGGCATCGATACCGACCCGAGCGCGAACCAGTTCACGATACACTTCGTCCCGGCCGATTTCCCGCCGGTCGCGCAGGACGATGCCTATTCGGTGGTCGAGGACAATGCGCGGACCGTAGCCGCCGCCCAGGGCGTGCTGGTCAACGACAGCGATCCGGACAGCGCGAGCTTCCACGCCGTCCTCGTCGCCGGGCCCGGCCATGCCGCGAGCTTCACCCTCAACGCCGACGGAAGCTTCGCCTACACGCCTGCAGCCGATTTCGACGGCACCGACAGCTTCACCTATGCGGCCAATGACGGCATCCTCGACGGCAATGTCGCGACGGTGACCATCAATGTCGCCGGAGTGAACGACGCTCCGGTGAACCACCTCCCCGGCGGCACGGCAACCGGCGCCGAGGACGCCGGCGTCACCTTCGGAACGGCCGGCGGCAATGCGATCAGCATCTCCGACGTCGACGCCGGGTCGGGCGCGGTCACCGTCGACCTGAGTGTCGGGCACGGCACCCTCACGCTCGCCGGTATTGCGGGTGTCACGGCCGCTGGGAATGGCAGCGCGGCGATTCATGTCAGCGGCACCGTCGCTGCGATCAATGCCGCGCTGAACGGCCTGGTCTATGCGCCTGCCGCCAATTTCAACGGCAACGACGTGCTGAGCATTGCGACCAGCGACAATGGCCACAGCGGCATGGGCGCACCGGGCGGTCCCAATCTCCTCGTCAATGGCAGTTTCGAGACCCAGGACGGTTCCAACGATTCGCTCGCCTACATCCAGGCCGCCCCCGGCGACTATTCCGGCATCCAGTGGCGCCTGGCCTCGACGGTCTACGGGTGGCAGACGACCACCGGAACCGAGTTCGAGCTCGACACCGCCGGCTCCAACCCGAACTTTCACGCCGGCGCCGGCAATGTCGCGCTGGACATGGAGACCAGCCCAGGGCTCAATTTCGAGCTTTACCAGGATGTCGCCGGGCTTTCCGCCGGCGCGCAATATCACCTGACCCTTTCGGCGGCGCAGGGCACTGGCGGCAGCTTCGGGGCGAATCCGACTGCGGTGATGGAGGTACTCTGGAACGGGTCGGTGATCGGCACGATCAACTCGACCTCGACCGTGATGAGCGACTGGAGCTTCAACGTCGTCGCCGCCGCCTCCGGTTCGGGCAGCGGCGGAGCCAATCGGCTCGAGTTCCGCGAGATTGGCGGCGGCTCCGACGCGCGCGGCACGATCCTCGACAATGTCTCGCTGGCCGCAGCCGGATCGCTCTCGGACTCGGACACGCAGGCGATCCATATCAATGCGGTCAACGACGCGCCGACCGTGATCGGCAATCCGCTGATCACGCTCGCGGCCATCGACGAGGATTTGCCGAGCGCCGCAGGCCAGCTCATCTACGACCTCGTCGCCAGCCATTATTCGGATGCGGCCGACCAGCAGTCCGCATTCGGCGGCTCGTCGCCGGGCGCGTTCACCGGCATCCTCGTCACCGCCAACGGCTCGAGCGCCGGCACCGGCCAGTGGCAATATTATGACGGCTCGGCCTGGGTCGATGTCGGCACCGTCTCCGATGCGCAGGCCAAGCTCTTCCCCTACCAGACCGCTATCCGCTTCCATCCTGCCGCGGATTACAATGGCGCCGCGCCCGCATTGACCGCGCACCTCGTCGACAACAGCCTCGGCTTCGGGCTGACCAACGCCCTGGTCGTCGACGGCTCCGTCACCGGCGGAAGCAGCGCCTACTCGGCCGCGACGATCGGCTTCGGCGAGACGATCCAGGCGGTGAACGACGCGCCGGTGATCGACCTCAACGGCGCCGCCGCGGGGAGCTCGGTCGCCATCGGATTCGTCGAAAATGATGCGGCGACATTGATCGCTCCGTCCGCGACCGTCGTCGATGTCGACTCCGCGGATCTCGCCGGCGGCGCATTGTCGGTCTCGTTCACCAGCGGCGGCACCGCCGACGACCGGCTGCAGATCCTCGCGACCGCCGATATTTCCACCCTTGGCTTGACCATCTCCTACCAGGGCGTCGCGATCGGAAGTTTCGCCGGAGGCACCAACGGCACGACTCCGCTCGTCGTCACCCTCAACGCCAGCGCGACGCCGGCCGCGGTCGAGGCGCTGGCCCGCGCCATCGCCTTCGCCAATGCCTCGGATTCGCCGTCGGGCGCAGATCGCCATGTGAGCTTCACGGTCAGTGACGGCGACGGCGGCACCAGCCTCGCCGCCACCGCG
>JAQGLD010000550.1 GCA_028293055.1 Alphaproteobacteria bacterium | reverse complement strand
TTTCCGGATCCCAGTCCGCTCGCCATGTCCAGTCCAGGGTGCCGGGTGCGCAAACCGCGATGTACGCGCCGCCTGCGCCGAATCTCGCGCCGTCTGGTGCCTCGAAGTCGACCCGCCACGCACCTCCTTCGACCAGATCCGCCTTCCACGCCACGACGCGGTACACGCCTGGAGACGCCCACCACCGAATGATGGTCTCGGCATCGGTCCAGGATCGATAAGCCGAAGCCGGGCTACACTGAAGCTGGATCGGAATTTCCATGCGGACCTCCCCCTTCATGCTCGCTAGGCGCCTTAAGGCGTGCTGGCAATTCAGGCCGGCCTGGACGGATTCGTGCCGGCCGTTGTCTCGGGACAGGGGTGAGGGGTCCGGGGCTACCGTTTCGCAACCGCAAGGTGGGCAAGGTAGGCGTGCGCGCCTTTCTTCGGGGGGCCCTGATAAAGTTGAAGAAGCCGCCGCAGGTCGGCGGCGAGCGCCTTGGCATTCCTCTCGTCGAGAAAAAGACCTCCCCAAAGCTCGGTCCCTTCAGACCCAGCGTCGCCGATCCGTTGCATCTTGGGATGGCCGCCTTCGACAGAGGAATAAAGGACCCCATCCTCGCGGCTGAGCGCCCGGGCCCGCTCGAGGGCGGCGTTGAGCTCGAGGGTCAGCAGCTTGTTCGCATCGCGAGAGACGAGCTGCGCCGGAACGAAGAAGGAGCGGGCAACGGCGCGATAGACTTTGACGGGTCTCCCGGCGCGGGCTTCCTCGCGCACTATGCTCACGAGCTCCAGGGAGATCATCCGGCGCAGATGATAATGAAGGAGGTTGAGCGGCAGGCCGGTAACGGTCTTGAGCATCCCGAGCGTTCGCTCGCAGCCCGCCAGCTCAAGGAGGATATAACGGCTCGTTGTGCCGGCGAGGATGGCGGCCGCCCTCGGGTCGGTGATGTCGAGCCTGTCGATCATTATGCCTCCCGCCGCCGCCGCTTCAGCGGGTCCGGGTCTATAGCATGTTCAAGGGAAGGGATAGGATTTGAAGTAGACTCGCGGCAGGTTCCCTCATTGCACATCAGTGGAGCCAAGCTGGATGGCCATTTCGAACCGAACGGCGATCGGATGCATGGCGCTGGCGGCTGCCACAGCGGCAGGCCATCAGGCCGGGTGGGCCGCGGGCCAGGCTGGTGCGGTGCGTCAATGCGCCGAGAGGCGCATGCACGAATCGGATTTTTCCGGAACCGTCTCGCTTGCCTATCGCGGGCGCCCAGAATGGGTCGTGACCTCCGGGACGATCGCCGGACCGGCCAGTCGACCGATCGCCGCGACCACCCGGTTCAACCTTGGCTCCGCCAGCAAGATGTTCACGGCCGTAGCCGTGGCGCAGCTCGTCGAGGCCGGCAGGGTGCATTTCGGCGATCCGATCGGGCGCTATGTCGAAGGGCTCACGCCGGAAGCCTCGAAGGTGACGGTGCGCCAGTTGCTCACCCATACTTCCGGCCTCGGCGACTTCTTCAAGCCGGAAAATATGGCCGCAATGATGCGGGCGCGCACTGCGAGCGATATCCTTCCCCTCATCCGCGATGACAAGCCGGCGTTCGAGCCGGGAACCCGGTTCAGCTATTCGAACAGTGGATTCGCGCTGCTGGGCATTCTGATCGAGCGTGTGTCGGGCCAGTCCTACGGGGATTATCTGCGGCGGCGCATCTTCGGACCCGCTGGCATGACCTCGAGCGGGCTGGCCCCGCATCCCCTTGCAACGCTCGACGTCGGCATCACCCGAGGTCCCGGAGCGGGAATTGCGAGCACAGGTGCGCCCCATCCGCCGATGATCCTGATCGGCCCGGATGGCAAGCGGATCGAGCCTCCGCCTGGCGCCGGCTCGCTTCGTCCTGCGCCGGGGGCGACCGAGGGATATGGATCACCGGCCGGCGGGCTTTTCAGCACTGCTGACGACATTCAAAGGTTTCTTGCGGCCCTCCTGGCGAACCGCCTGACTCGGCCCGCGACGACGGCGGCCCTGATCGCACCCCAGGCCGAAGCTGCCCCGGCCTCCGGCGGTCAGCCGGCGCGCTTTTATGGATACGGCTTCGGAGTTGGCAATATCGATGGGCACCGCTGGTTCGGTCATAATGGCGGTACGCTGGGCGCAAACACCGAGATTGCAGCCTTTCCGGACGATCAATGGTCGCTGGTGGTGCTGTCCAATCGCGATCCGCCGGCGGCGACGAAGCTTTACCAGGAACTCAGGGCCCTGATGCTGGATCCGCGGCTGGCGGCGGGCTGCCGGCTATGACCGTGGCCGGAATGGCTCCCGTCGATCCCGCTCTGCAGTCTCGCACGCCATCGAGGCGTGCTCCGGTTCACAACCAAGCGGGCGGTGCACGACGCGCGTGTCGCTCCCCTGAACCAGCACATCGAATCCATGGCGACGATACCAGCGTAACAGACGCTGCTCGCTATATTCGAATGGCGCAATGCCGCACCAGTCGAGCGGATGCAGCCGCGCTGGCTTTCCCACGATCGCCAAGGAGAGCCGGCCAGCCAGCCGCGTGATAGCGTCGAGGAGACGTCCGCCGTCCCCGCGGCCGTCAGACGCTATCATCGCCAGGTAAACGGCTCGGGGATCATCGATCCAGGCGCCGGAAAAGTCGAGATAGCCGCCGAAAGCGAGACTTGCCCCCGCTTTGGGGACCCCATCGTGTCGGCGCAGGATTGAGGGCAGGCCAAGCCCTTCGAAGCGCATCTCCACCGGCTCTGTGCGCCGGCTCCAGGTCTCCTTCAGGATGCGCTGCGCTGCCGCAGCACGGCCATCTTTCGATCGTTGTGCAGCCACTTCAGTCGCCCGAGTCACAAACTCCCGATATTCGCATCACCGCGTCATCCATAATGAACATTCGCATCTGACCCGACCCTTGCGAAATGACCCGTAGCTTGAATGTGAGACGAGCCCGCGGGGACTATTTGGGCCGCCAATTTCGACGCAAGCAGGCCAGACGCGAGCTTCTTCACGGTGAGGTCCGGGGGGCGGTCTTGCGGCCTTTACTGGCCCGCCGCGGGAGAGGCCGGCCGGCCGGCGGAACCGACACCGCGATCGAGCGATTCCACCCGGTGACGAGTCTTGCCACCCGCCTTGCCTTCGTGCCGCCAATGCTGCCGGGACTGGTCGATTCCGCTCCGCCGGCGACGACTGGATCCACGAGCTCAAATATGACGGGTACCGGACGCAACTGATCGTCGATCGCGGCGAGGCGCGTGCCTTCACGCGCCGCGGCCATGACTGGTCGCACCTCTACGGTGCGATCACTGAGGCGGCCCGGGGGCTCGATTGCCGCACGGCCCGGATCGACGGCGAGGTCATCGTGCAGGACTGGCGCGGCCTCTCCGACTTCGCCGAGCTGCGTTCGCAGCTTGCCCGGCGCAAACCCGACGGACTCGTCTTCATGGCGTTCGACCTGCTCCACCTCGACGGGCGTGACCTGCGCCGCGAGCCGGTCGAGGATCGCCGTAGCCGGCTGCGCGACATCCTGGGCGCCAACGAGGCCGCGCGCGCGGTGCAGTTCAGCGATCATGTCGTCGGCGGCGGACCGGAATTCTTCGCGCTCGCCGAGCGGACGGGGTTGGAGGGCATCGTCTCCAAGAAACTCGGCAGCCGGTACCGCAGCGGCCCGGCCAAGGCCTGGCTCAAGACCAAGAGCTTCACCGAAGGCGAATTCGTCGTGATCGGCACATCGAGGGGCGATCGGGCGCCGGTCGCGCTCCTGGCGCGCGAGACCGACGATCGCCGCCTCGAATATGCCGGCGCTGCAATGGTGACCTTTTCCGAATCGGACCGCGAGCGCTTCTGGCGCGCCAACGAGCGGCTGAAGACGGACAAGCCTGCGCTGCACATGGATCCTCGCCCGGAGACGAGCTGGCTGAGACCGGAGATGCGAGTGATCGTCCGTCACCTGCGCGGTGAGGAAATGCTGCGGCACGCCACGGTCAAGGCGATCGCGTACATCCCGCCGGAGCGGGCGCCGGCCACGTCGCGACCGAGGGGGGCAGCGTCGAGCCGCGAGCCCGCGCACCTGGTCGAGCACGGCTCGGTGCCCGACCGCGAGGCGCTGCTCGCTTATTACCACGGCGTGGCGCCGCTGATCCTGCCCCAGATCACCGACCGGCCGCTGAACCTGTTCCGCTGCCATGGCCGCTACTGCGTCTTCCAGAGGAACCGCAACCATCCGGCGACCGACCAGGATTTCGGCGAGCCGATCCGTACGATCCCCATCCTTCAGAAGAACGGCCGGACCGAGGACTATCTGACCATCGACGACCTCGACGGGCTGCTCGCCTGCGTCGAGGCCGGAGCGGTCGAATTTCATGCCTGGGGCTCGCGGGTCCCGGACTATGAGCGGCCCGACCGGATTGCGATCGACCTCGATCCCGGGGACGGCATCGGCTTCGACGAGGTCAAGCGCGCGGCCTTCGAGGTGCGCGACCGCTTGACGGCGTTGGGCCTCGCCAGCTTTGCTCTGCTGACCGGCGGCAAGGGGATCCATGTCGTGGTGCCGTTCGCCCCGGACTGCGATTGGGAGGCCGTGCGCGCCTTCGCCCAGGGCTTCTGCGCGCGGTTGGCCCGCGAGGATCCGGACCGCTTCACGGTCGCGATCGCCAAGGCGCATCGGACCGGCCGGATCTTCCTCGACTATCTGCGCAACCAGCGCACCGCGACCGCGGTCATGGCCTATTCGGTGCGGGCCCGGCCTGGCTCGCCGGTGGCGGCCCCTGTCGGTTGGAAGGAGCTGGCAGATATCGACAGCCCCGCGGCATTCACCATTGCCGAAGCGGCCGAGTTGGTTCGGCGGGCGAAGCGACGGAGCCTGAAGGGGTGGGGGATCGCGGAGCAGAACTTGCCGGCGGAACCGCTATGATCCACGACGATCGCGAATGGCGCAACGCGCTCCGATCCGAGGGACCGGATTACGAGGACGAATCGCGCCATTTCGCCGTCTGCGAAGATTGTGGTCAGGCCTTCGACCGTCGGCGCCTGGGCGATGTCATCCACCATCAACAGCCAGGGCATGAGCCCCTGCCGGTGTCGTGATGCGCTCGGGGCTGGCGAGTTGCGAACACAGCTCGCTCGATCCATCGTGTGCGGGCGGCACCTTGCGGACAGTAGGGGTCACGAAGAATGTGGGGCGCGCTAATCTTCGATGCCATCGCGCTTCCGGTGGTGATCGGCTGCATATGGGGCAGCCTCGCCACGGGGAGGATATTTTTCCGGCCATCGGAGCGCATCAGTCGGGAGGACCAGCCGGAGCAGTTCTGGGCCTATGTCGCCCTTTTAGCTCTTTGGTCCGTGGCCATGCTTTGCCTCACACTTCCCGCTATTTTCGGGGGTTCGGACTAGCATTGCTCTTGGCGCTCGGTGCGTGCCAGCGAGGCGATGCGGAGCCGGGTCGGCAATATGGATCGGGCGAGGTCGTTCCTGCCGGCGAGCGATTCACCTGCACGCCGATCAAGGTCTATGATGGTGATGG
>JAQGLD010000545.1 GCA_028293055.1 Alphaproteobacteria bacterium | reverse complement strand
GCGGATCGGGCTTGCCGTCATCCTCGATCACTGCATTGTCGACCGAGACCTCGTTGATCAGATGGCGGCGAAGGTCGGCCTCGCGCACCCGCGGCCGGGTCTTGTAGTCGACGTCCGAGAGCTGCGGCACCTCGATGTCGGGGGCGATGCCGCCTTCCTGCACCGAACGGCCCGACGGCGTATAGTAGCGCGCCGTGGTCAGCCGCAGCGCGGTGTCCGCGGTCAGCGGAAGCAGGGTCTGGACCGAGCCCTTGCCAAAGCTGCGTTCGCCCATCACGAGGGCGC
Organism: Alphaproteobacteria bacterium; assembly: GCA_028293055.1. Taxonomy (GTDB): domain Bacteria; phylum Pseudomonadota; class Alphaproteobacteria; order Sphingomonadales; family Sphingomonadaceae; genus Allosphingosinicella. The sequence goes on along the minus strand of JAQGLD010000545.1, from coordinate 2,324 downwards.
GATGCTGGTCCTGGAGCGCACCGGCCACGATCTCGGCGGCCGAGGCAGAGCCGGAATCGACCAGGACGATGATCGGCAGGCCGCCGGTGGCGTCGCCCGGCTTGGCGTAATAGCGCTCGATATCGCCCTTGCGGCGGCCGCGCTGCGAGACGACCTCGCCATGGTCGAGGAAGACGTCGGAGACTCCGACCGCCTGGTCGAGCAGACCGCCGGGATTGGAGCGAAGGTCGACGATATAGCCGAGCGGATTGCCGCCGAGCGTCTTCTTGACGCCCGCGATCGCGGCCAGCGTCTCGTCGGTCGTGGTCCGGCTGAAGCTGTTGATGTTGAGGATTCCGACCCGGTCCTTGACCTCCCACTTCACCGCCTTGAGCTCGACGATGGCGCGGGTGAGGGTGAGGTCGAACGGCTTGTCCCGGCCGGGACGAAGGATGGTGACCTTGACCTGGGTGCCGGGCGCGCCCTTCATCAGGTCGACCGCCTCGTCGATCGTGTTGCCGTAGATCAGCTTGCCGTTGACGTGGGTGATATAGTCGCCCGACTTGACCCCGGCGCGCTGGGCGGGCGTGTCCTCGATCGCGGCGACGACCTTGACGATCCCGTCCTCCATGGTGACGTTTAGGCCGAGGCCGCCATATTCGCCCTCGGTCGTGGTCATCAGCGACTTGTAGCCGCGCTCGTCGAGATAGGAGCTGTGCGGGTCGAGCGAGGCGAGCATGCCGTCGATCGCGCCGCGCAGCAGGGTCTTGTCGTCGACCGTATCGACATAGTCCGAGCGCACCCGCTCGAACACGCTCATGAACTGGTCGAGCTCCTTGTAGGTGCTGACGTCGACCGCCGCGAAGGCGGCGGTGGCCGCCGGAATCAGCGCGACGGCGGTGACGAGGCCGAGCGAACGAATGAGATTTTTGGGCATGGGGAATCCTGCTGAAGCTTCGTGCTAGGCTTTACCCGCTTTTCTAGCGCTGGAAAAGCAACGGGAGGTGAATGGAGGTTCGGGCCGGAGCCGCGGGGAATTCCTCCCCTGGTTTTCCAGGGGAGGGGGACCGCCGCCGAAGGCGGTGGGGGAGGGGCGCGCGAAGCGCCCGTCTTTGAAAAACTCGCTGCGCTCGGCCCCTCCACCGCACTGCGTGCGGTCCCCCTCCCCTGCAAAGGCAGGGGAGGATTTTAGGACCCAGCGATCAAAGGCGAGATCGGGAAGGGCCGGCCCTGGCGGCGCAATTCGACTCCGACGCGCGAGGCGGTGGCTGCGGTGGTGCCGATCGGGTCTCCGATCGCGACCCTGTCGCCGGCCTTGACGGCGAGCGCGCCGAGATTGGTGATCGCCGAGGTCCAGCCGCCGCCATGGTCGATGATCACGATCGATCCGTAGGATCGGAAGCGGCCGGCATAAGCGACCCGGCCGCCGGCGGGCGCGACCACCTGCGCGCCGGCTTCGGTTTCGAGGGTGAGGCCGCGGGCATGGACACCGGCGTCGGAAATCTCCCCCATTCCGGTGACCAGCCGCCCCTCGACCGGCAGCCTGTAGCGCGCCGCCCGCGGCGGCGGCGCCGCCGCTGGAGTCCCTGGGCGGGGCAGCGGCCCCGGCAAGGCCGCCAGACGGCGGCGAAGCTCCGCCTGGTACTGGCGCGTGTCCTGAAGCGCAGCAAGGTCGCGCGCTTCCTCTCCAAGCGCGAGGGCACGATCGGATTCGGACATGGCCGATTGCATCAGGCTTGCCGATCTCGCGCGCTGGCGGCGCTCGAAATCGGCGAGCGCGACGCGCCGGCGCATCAATTCCTCGCGTCCCCGTACCAGGGCCTGAGTGGCGAGATCGGCCTGGTTGCGCAGCCGGTTGCCATTCTCGACCTCGGCGCGGAGCGATGCGGTGCGGGCGCGGACGATCGGCAGGGTCGAAGCGAGCAGGGAGCGGACGTGGACGAGCTCGTCGAGCGAGCCCGGCTGGATCAGGGTCAGCGCGGGCGGGCGCCGCGCCATCGTCTGAAGCGCCGCGGTGAGCCGGACCACCGGTCCCTGCTGCTCGGCGAGACGGGCGCGCTGCTCGCGGCGGAGCAGCTCGATCATCCGGATCCTGGTCTCGGCCGCGGTGAGATCGGCCTCGGCGCTCTCGATCCGCGCCGCCATCGACCCCGCCTGGGCGCGGGCGCGGCCGGCCTCGTCCTCGGCCTGGCTCGCGCGCCGCTCGAGCAGCAGGGACCGCCGCTGCGCAGCCGCGGCCTCGTTCTTGGCGGCGAGCAGGGTTCTGCCTTCGGAGCCGGGGTCGGTCTGCGCGGTGGCCCAGGTGGCGAAGAGCAGGGGGACGAGGGCCAGGGGGAGGAGCCAGC
>JAQGLD010000541.1 GCA_028293055.1 Alphaproteobacteria bacterium | reverse complement strand
CGACCGTGTCCGACAGGATCGCCTTATCGATGCCGGGAAGCGACACCTGCCGCATCGTCGGATCGAGAGTCGCGAACAGCAGATTTTCGGCCATGACGTGCGCACCGGTCAGCCGGTTGAACAAGGTCGACTTGCCGGCATTGGTGTAACCGACCAGGGCGATCACCGGCCAGGGCGCGCGCTGGCGGCGAGCGCGGTGGAGGCCGCGGGTGCGGGTGACCTGCTCCAGCTCTTTCTTGAGCTTGGCCATGCGGTCACGGATCAGCCGGCGATCTGCCTCGATTTGGGTTTCGCCTGGACCGCCGAGGAAGCCGAAGCCGCCGCGCTGCCGCTCGAGGTGGGTCCAGCTGCGGACCAGCCGGCCCGCCTGATAATCGAGGTGGGCGAGCTCGACCTGGAGCCGGCCTTCGGCGGTGGCCGCGCGCTCGCCGAAAATCTCGAGGATCAGGCCGGTCCGGTCGATCACCTTGGCCTTGGTGCCGGTCTCCAGATTCTTCTGCTGGATCGGAGTGATCGAAGCGTCGACGATGAGCAATTCGGCCTCGCTGCTCGCGATCTCGTCGGCGATCATCTGCACCTGGCCGGAGCCGAACAGAGTGCCCGGCTTGGGTTGGCGGATCTTGAAGTGGAGCCTTCCGGCGACCTCTATGCCTATCGCCTCGGCCAGGCCGGCGGCTTCGTCGAGGCGCGCCTCGGTGTCGCGCGACTCGCCGTTGCGCCTTTCCCCCATGTCGGGAAAGGCGATGACGGCGCGGGCGCCACGGCGGAAATCGTCGTCGGAATCGCGGTTGAAGACGCTCAGGCGCCCGACTCCTCTTCGTCGGATTCGATCAGGCTGACCGGGTGCTCGGGTTGCACGGTCGACACGGCATGTTTGTAGACGAGCTGCGAGAGGCCATCGCGCTGGAGCAGCATACAGAACAGATCGAAGGCCACGATCTCGCCCTGGAGCATGACACCATTGACAAGGAACATGGTTACCGGCCCGCCCGAGCGGCGGACCGCGCCGAGGAAGACCTCCTGGAGCAAGGCAGGTTTCTTCTTCTCGACCTGCTCGGCAAAGGCGCGCTCGATATCGCTCAGATCGAGCGGCTGGGCCGGCATGATCGTCGAGATGGCGTGCTTGTAGATGAGCTGGGCCTGGCCGTCGCGGCGGAGAAGCACCGAGAAATTGTCGAACCAGGTGATGATGCACTGAAGCTTCACGCGCTTCACCAGGAACATGGTGACGGGAGTTTTCGAACGCCTCAGGCTGTTGAGGAACATATCCTGGAGGTTGTTGACCTTGTCGGCCATCTCCTGCTCTCCTTATTGGCGGGCGAACCCGCGATCGGCGCCACACACGGCGCCATCCTCGAAACTGGGTCGGCAGCCGGTGGGTTTCAATACATCCCGGGGCCAAAACCGTCCATCCCGGCCTATTCCCCACCCTCCCCCTTGGTGTCGGCGATTCCGAGCGCCTTGAGCTTGCGGTGCAGCGCCGAGCGCTCCATTCCGATGAAGGTCGCCGTTCTCGAGATGTTCCCGGAGAAGCGCCGGATCTGGACCTTGAGATATTCGCGCTCGAACGTCTCGCGCGCCTCGCGCAACGGCGTGCCCATGATCGCCTTGACCGCTTCGCTCGGGCTCAGGCTGGCTTGCTCGTTGAGGATCTCGGGCGGAAGCATGTCGATCTCGATCGAGCCGACCCGGGCGCCGGGCGCGAGGATGATCGTGCGTTCGATCACGTTGCGCAGCTGGCGGACATTGCCCGGCCAGTCATAGGCCTGGAGCGCGGCAATCGCGTCGAGCGAGAAATTGGGGGTCGGCAGCCTTTGCTCGGCGGCGTAGCGCGCCGCGAAATGGCCGATCAGCTCGGGAATGTCCTCGCGCCTTTCGGCCAGAGCCGGCAGGTGCACCGGGACCACGTTGAGCCGGTAGAACAGGTCCTCGCGGAACCGTCCGCCGGCAATCTCGTCGGACAGGGTGCGCGCGGTCGACGAGACCACCCGCATGTCGACCTTGACGAGGCGCTGCCCCCCTACCCTTGTGAAGCTCTGGTCGGTGAGCACCCGCAGAATCTTGGCCTGAGCCGGCAGCGGCATGTCGGCGATCTCGTCGAGGAACAGGGTGCCGCCATGCGCCTGCTCCAGCAGGCCGGGACGGGCGAGCTCCCCGCTCTCCTCAACTCCGAACAATTCTTCCTCGACCCGCTCGGGAGTCATCCGTGCAGCGCTGACCACGACGAACGGCGCCTTGGACCGGTTGCTCCATTCGTGAAGCAGCCGCGCAGCCACTTCCTTGCCGACTCCGGCCGGCCCGGTGATCAACACCCGGCTGCCGGTACCGGCGACCCGCTTGAGGGTGGCACGCACCGCATTGATTCCAACGCTGGACCCGTCGAGCTCGGTCTCCTGGCCGATCTGCGCCTTCAGGCTCGCATTCTCGCGGCGCAACCTGTCGGTCTCGGTGGCGCGGGCGACGAGGTGGAGCAGGTGGCCGGCCTCGAACGGCTTTTCGATGAAGTCGACCGCGCCCTGGCGGATGGCGGCGACCGCGGTATCGAGATTGCCGTGGCCGGAGATCATCAGCACCGGGAGGGTCGGATCGCGGCGCTTGATCTCCTCGAGCAGCTGGAGCCCGTCGAGCTTGGAGCCCTGGAGCCAGACATCGAGCAGCACCAGCGACGGCCGGCGCTCGGCGAGCGCGAGCAGCGCTTCGCTGCTGTTGGCCGCGGTGCGGGCGCTATAGCCTTCGTCTTCCAGCACTCCGGAGACGAGGTCCCTGATATCCTGTTCGTCGTCGACGACGAGTATGTCGAGGGCCATTTTCTATCCGTTCGCCGCACTGATTGAGACATGATCGCCCGCCCCGATGTCGAGATGGGCGAGGGCTTCGCTGTCGAAGCCGAGTCGGACCAGGGTGCCCCCGCCGGGCCCGTCCTCGAACGTAATGCTTCCGAAATGCTCTTCGATGATCTTCTTGACGATCGCGAGGCCGAGGCCGGTGCCCTTGGCGCGGGTCGTCATATACGGCTCGGTCAGCCGGTCGCGCTCGATCGGCAGGCCGATTCCGGTATCGCGTATCTCGATGACCACCCTCCCCTCATCCTCCCTGATGACGAGCGATATCTCGTCCTCGCCCGCGCTGCGTCCGTCCTCGCGGCGCTGCTGGATCGCCTCGACCCCGTTCTTGACGATGTTGGTCAGCGCCTGGCCGAGCTGCCTGCGGTCGCAGACCAGCAACGGCGAAGGTTCGGGTGATTCGAACCGGAATGCGATCTCGGGATGGGCGACCTCGTGGAGGAACAGCGCCTGACGCGCGACCTCGGCGATCGCCTCCTCGCGGAACACCGGTTTGGGCATCCGTGCGAAGGACGAGAATTCGTCGACCATCCGGCGCAGGTCGCCGACTTGGCGGACGATCGTCCCGGTCAGCCGCTGGAAGGTCGCCGGGTCCGACTGGATCTCGCCGGAATAGCGGCGCTGCAGCCGCTCGGCGGCGAGCTGGATCGGAGTCAGCGGATTCTTGATCTCGTGCGCAATCCGGCGGGCCACGTCGGACCATGCGGCGCGGCGCTGGTCGAGAAGCTGGTTGGTGATGTCGTCGAAGGTCAGGACATGGCCGCTGTCGACCAGCACCTTCTTCACCGCAAGGGTGCGGGGCTCGCCGCCGCTCGAAAATTGGACGATATTCTCTCTTTCCTCGTCCTCGAGGAAGCGGTCGAGCTCGGGCGCGAGCTCGACGAGCTTGCGGCCGACCGCCTCGTCCTTGTTGATCTTGAGCAGCGATTCCGCAGAGCTGTTGATCAGCCGGACCACCCGGTCTCCGCCAACCGAGACGATTCCCGCGGTGACCCCCGAAAGGACCGCTTCGATGAACGCGCGCCGGCTGTCGAGCTGTGCGTTGGCAGTGACCAGCGCCCCGGTCTGCTCCTGCAGCCGGCGGGTCATCCGGTTGAACGCATTGCCGAGCGTGCCTACCTCGTCGCGCACCGAGGAATCGGGCACCCGCGCCGAGAGGTCGCCCTCGGTCACCCGCCGCGCCGCCTCGACGAGCTGGCCGACCGGACGAACCATCAGGTCCGCCACCCGCAGCGCGATCCAGACGGTCGCTCCGAGGATCAGCAGGGAGACCAGCAGCAGCGCGGCGTTGAAGCGCAGCTGCAGCACCCTGGCGCGCGCCAGCAGCGCGTTATAGTCGCTCAGCACGCCCTTCGCCTTCTCGAGGCGCTGCACCATCTGCGGATCGTGGACCCGCGCCGCATAGAGATAGGTGTCGTTGCCGAAGGCCAGCCGGGTCACGGCTCCGACCCGGTCATTGCTGCGGATGACGACGCTCGGCTGGCCCTGGGCCAAGGGCGCGATCGCCTGCGGGGTGACCACCTTGTCGAGCGCCCTGTCGTAGGGATTGACCAGGGCCAGTGCCTGGACGCCGCGCTGCGGCGTGACCCGCAGGATCACGGCCTCCGACAGGTTGCGATAATAGACCTGGCGGGCGAAATATTCGGAGAATGGCGGGCTGTCGATCGGCACCACCCGTAAATTGGCGGCCAGATCGTTGCTCATCGTCAGCGCCTCGCGGCTGACCCGCTCGAGCTCCTGGCCATATTCCTGTTTGCCGAGCTGATAGCTGTTCTCGAACATAGACCGTGCGCGCTGGGAGAACCAGAATTCCACCCCCGACTGGAACAGCAAGGACGCGAAGATAACGACCAGCAGCATCGGAACGCTGGCGATCAACGAGAACAAGGCGACGAGGCGGACATGGAGCCGGCCCCTGCCCCCGATCGGCGATGCCGCGGCGCGCTTCATCGCGTTGCGGCGCGCCATCAGGACCTTCAGCGCCATGGCCGGCTCGAGGGTCGCGACCAGCAGCATGGCGACCGTCTGAGGCCTCAGCGGCGCCTGCGCCCGGTCGGCATTGGCGATCACGAAATAGCTGGCGACGATGACTCCGGCCAAGGTCAGGGCAGCGAGGATCTCGAGCGCCGGCGCGAGCCGGCTT
>JAQGLD010000536.1 GCA_028293055.1 Alphaproteobacteria bacterium | reverse complement strand
ACCGCGCCGATGCCGCCATAATTGACCGCCGGGTCGGCCTTCGGATCGAAGAAGGGTGGCTGCAGGATCGCCGCCGGGAACACCACCTCGTTGAGCAACGGATTGGCATAAGCGTTGACCGTCTGCGGGAACATGCCCCACTCGCCACGGTCGATCGGCTTGCCGAGCTTGTTGACGTTGCGGCGATATTCGAACTGCCGGGTGCGAAGCGCATTGCCGACGGAATCGCCAGGGCGGATCTCAAGCGCCGAATAATCGCGCCACTTGTCGGGATAGCCGATCTTCGGGGTGAAGGCGGCGAGCTTGGCTCGCGCCTTGACCTTGGTTTCCGGGCTCATCCAGGCGAGTCCGGAAAGCCGGATGTCCATCGCCTTGATCAGATTGTGGACCAGCTCGTCGGCCTTGGCCTTCGCCTCGGGCGTGAAATAGCGCGCCACATAGAGCTGGCCGACAGCCTCGCCCATGCCGTTGCCGACCAGGGTCGCTCCGCGCTTCCAGCGATCCCTGAGCTGCGGCGTTCCGGCCAGCGTCTTGCCGTTGAAATCGAAGCTCTCGTCGACGAACGCCTTACTGAGCAGCGGCGCAGCCGAAGCGATTGCGTGGAAGGCGAGATAATCCTTCCACGTGTCGAGCGGCTCGGACTGGATGAGCTTGGCGGCGCCTTCGAGCGCGCTGGGCTGGGTGACGATCACGCTCGGCTGGCCGGCGAGGTCGGCGGCCTGGAGATAGGCGTTCCAGTCGAACCCGGGCAATTTAGCGGCGATCTCGGCCGGGGTCATAGGATTGTAGATCTTGTCGAACTGGCGGTTCTGCACGCGGCTCCACTGAGCGCGTGCTATCTTGGTCTCGAGATCGAGGATGCCGGCCGCCTTGGCCTCGCCGTCGGCGATTCCGGCAAGCCTGAACATGTTGGCGATGTGCGTCTTGTACTTGGCGCGCGCCTCGACGAATTTGGGATTTCCATCCTCGAGATAATAATCGCGATCCGGAAGGCCGAGTCCGCCCTGGCCGACATAGACCGAGTAACGCTTATTGTCCTTGAGGTCCTGCTCGACTCCGGCGCCGATCGGCGCGCCGACACCGAACTGGCCGAGCTCGCCGAAGGCGCGCGCGAGGTCGCTCGTGCTCTGGATCGCGGCGATGCGCTGGAGGTAGGGCTGCAGCGGCGTGGCGCCCCGCGCCTCGATCGCCTGCTCGTCCATGAAGCTCGCGTAGAAATCGCCGACCTTGCGCTCGATGCTGCCCGCGGGCGCATTGGTCTTGGCCGCGGCCTCGATCACGTCGCGGGTACGCTTGTCGGAAAGATCGGCCAGGACGACGAAACCGCCCCAGGTCGAGCGATCGGCCGGGATCGGGTTGGTGCGGTCCCAATTGCCGTTGACATAATCGTAGAAGCTGTCGCCCGGATTGACCTTCGGGTCCATTCCGGCAAGGTCGACGCCCCAGGCGCCGAACTCGGGCTTGCCCTTGGCGACCGTCTCCGCCGCGGTCGATCGAGCTGCAGTCTGAGCGTCGGACGAGGTCGGAATATTGGCCGCTGCGAGCGCAAAGCCAGCCGTGCCGCAAAGCACTATGTGTTTGATCATGTTATTATTTCCCCACCCGGTGGATGTTGACAGGGCCCTTAGAAGGACTCTGTGGGCTTGAAAAGGGCGCGGGCGAGGCAGCGAGCGACATTCTGCGAAACGCCGCTTATTTTCTGCCAACGGCGTCAGCCGTAGCGAACGAGCTCCAGCCGCACCTGCGCCTTGCCGGAGCGGATCATCGAGATCTGCCGCGCCGCGGCCAGCGAGATGTCGAGGATTCGGCTGCGTGCGCCTGGGCCGCGGTCATTGACCCGGACGATGACGCTCATGCCGTTGGAGATGTTGGTGACGCGGATCCGCGAGCCCAAAGGCAGGGTACGATGCGCAGCGGTCAGCGCGCCCGGGTCGAAACGCTCCCCGCTCGCGGTGCGATGGCCCGCAAGCTCGGCGCCATAATAGCTGGCCTGGCCCTGCCCGACCGCTTCGTAGGTCTGCCCCGCGATGGAATCGCTTTGATCGAGAGTGGGTTGGATCGAATCGTCAGGAAGGGCGTTAACATCCTCGGCGAGCGAGACAATGTGGGAGCTGACCGGTTGTGCCGGGGCGGCGCCGCTGAACCCGAGCCCGAGCGCGACGACGCAGCGAAGCGCGTTCTTCCGTGCCTGCTCGATCATATTGCCCGCCCCATAGCTTCCGAAGAATCCGAGCTAGGCCCCGATCTTCGTCGAGTCCCATTCGTTACGGCAGCGCGCAGCAAAAGCACGGCGAGTGGAGCGGGTTGAGATGCTGCCTGCTTCATGGTTGGAGGCGTTCCGCCCGCTCGACATCCGCACCTTCGCCTGCCACGGTCCCTTCATGCGGGAGAAGGAATTGCGGCTGGCGCTGGTCTGTTACGGCGGCGTCAGCCTCGCGGTGTACATGCACGGCATCACCAAGGAAATCTGGCGGCTCGCCTGCGCGAGCCGGGCTTTCCATGCCGGCGAAACGACTCCTCCAGGCAGTCAGAGCGTCTACATGCGCCTGCTCGCGCTGATGGCCTCGGAATGCGACCTCGAGCTTCGAATCCTCGTCGACATCCTGGCCGGGGCGAGCGCGGGCGGGATCAATGCCATTTTCCTCGCGGAGGCGATCTCCTCGGGACGCTCGCTCGACCCGCTCACCGATTTGTGGCTGGAAACGGCCGATGTCGATCGCCTGATCGATCCGGAAGTGAATTCGGTCTCGCGAATCGCAAAGGGGCTGGCAGTGCCCTTCGCCTGGGCGCTCTCCGCGCGGCGGAGCGGCAATATCGCCCAGACCGTCGAGCGTGGTCATCGCGGCGAAATCCGCACCAAGGTCGCCAATTTCGTGCGCAGCCGCTGGTTCGCCCCGCCGTTCAGCGGCGCCGGCTTCACCCGGCTGATCCTTGGCGCGTTCGACGCGATGGCGCGCCAGCCTGCCGGCGCCGCCCTGCTTCCCGACTATCAGCCGCTCGATCTTTTCGTCACCGTGACCGACTTCAACGGCTATCCGGAACGGCTCAGGCTCCATTCGCCGCCCGAGGTCAGCGAGCGCGAGCATCGGGTCACCTTGTCCTTCCGCGACGCGGGCGGCGACGACCGCCGGCTCGCCGACACTGCAGAGCTCACCTTCGCAGCGCGCGCCACCGCCAGCTTCCCCGGCGCCTTTCCACCCTTCCAGGTCGGCGAGCTCGACAAGGTGCTTGCGGACCAGACTCGGCCCTGGCCCGGGCGAGAGGCCTTCCTCCGCCGGGTGCTGCCGCGTCACGCGGCGATCGGCGACCTCGACAGTGCGGTGCTGATCGATGGCTCCGTGCTCGCCAACGCCCCTTTCCAGCCGGCGATCGCGGCGCTTCAGAACCGCCCGACTCGGCGCGAGGTCGATCGCCGATTCGTCTATATCGATCCCAAGCCCGGGGTCAGGTCGGTCCGCCTCACCGGCGAGGGCGCCGCCGAGCCACCCGGCTTCTTCGCGACCATCTTCGGAGCGATGTCGGACATTCCACGCGAGCAGCCGATCCGCGACAATCTCGAGGCGATCGACCGCCGCTCCTCCCGGATCCGGCGGCTCAGCCTGATCGTCGAGGGCATGCAGCCCGAGGTCGAGGCGGCGATCGAGCGCGCATTCGGCTCGACCCTGCTGCTCGGGCGGCCGACTCCCAACCGCCTGTCCGGATGGCGGACCAAGGCGCAGAACATTGCGGCAAAGCAGGCCGGCTACGCCTTCGCCGCTTATGGCCACCTCAAGCTGTCGACAGTGGTCGATGAGGTCGCGGACACCCTTGCTCGTCTCGCCGGGGGCAGCGACAAGGGCGGCCGCGAAAGCGTCCGCGAGGCGGTCTCGAAGCTGGTCCACGAACAGGGCCTGGCCGATCCGGGCGCGATGAGCTCCGCCGGAGCCCGGCCGGAGGTCGTCCTGTTCCTGCGCAAATTCGACACGGCCTTCCGGATCCGCCGGCTGCGCTTCCTGGCCCGCCGGCTGCGCGATCTCGAGCAGCAGGACGACCCGCCGCGCGAGGCGATCCATGGCCTGCGCAGGGTCATCTACGACCTGATCCCGCTTTATGGCGAGGCCGCTGACCGCGCACCCGCGGGCGCCCCGCCGCTTGCCGACATGGCGGAGCTGATCGCTGCGCCGGAAGCCGCGACGGAGCGGCTGGCCGATCGGCTCGACCTGCGCGCCGCCGACGAAGTCGCCGACGCCCAGCTCAGCGAGGCGCTGGCCGCGATGCCCAAGCGCGAGCGCCGCGCCCTGATTCTCACCTATCTCGGCTTTCCGTTCTACGACATCGCAACTCTCCCGCTTCTCCAGGGCGAAGGGCTGGACGAGTTCGACCCGGTCAAGGTCGATCGAATCTCGCCCGAGGATTCGACCGGGATCCGCCCCGGCGGAACCATGGCGACGCTCAAGGGGATCCAGTTCAACAGCTTCGGCGCCTTCTTCAGCCGCGCCTATCGCGAGAACGACTATTTGTGGGGGCGGCTGCACGGGGCGGAACGGCTGATCGACATCACCGTCTCGGCCCTGCCCGAAGGCGCCTATCTGCCGCCGGGTGCCGTCTCGTCGCTGAAGCACCAGGCCTTCCGGGCGATTCTCGACGAGGAGCGCGGCCGGCTGAAGTCGATCGCGCCTCTGTTCGAATCGCTCGATCGGGAGATCGGATAGGGGAGCTGGCGGAATCGCTCGGTTGCGCACCCGCCGATCGCGCCATAAGCAGGCAGCAAGGTCCCGGAGGCGCGTGAGATGCAGTTCCTGAAAACCCTATTCTGGGTTGTCGTTGCGATCGTCGTC
>JAQGLD010000505.1 GCA_028293055.1 Alphaproteobacteria bacterium | reverse complement strand
ACGCAAGGAATATGACCGGGCTTCGATGAAGGTGAAGACCCGCGAGGAGATCAAGGCCGAGGCCGAGGCCGAGCGGATCGCGATGGACGCCAATCGCGACAAGCCTCCGATCTGAGGTCGGGGGCTGGATAGGAACGGCCCCGCACCTCGGCTGACGTCTATCCCGCGGACGCGGTAATGACGCTGAATAACCCTGTCAGCTGGAATGCGTGCGCTTGTCGGCGAACGCCGCAGCGCGGCCCGGAGATCCTTTGCGCTGGGCCAAGAGCCTATGCCGGAAGTCGCCCTCGGCCCGCCCCTGCGGATCCGGCTTGACGCCGAACCGCATTAACATCGCCGGCCCAAGCGTGCCGAAGTGGCGCAGTCCAAATCGCCCCGCTGACAGATTTAATGTCTTCATTCATAGGAACTTGACCTGATCCGCTCGGGAAGGACCGAATGAAATGAAGCTGGCAACTGCACCTGCGCCGCGCGGCGCCTTTGCTCCGCACATGCGGGGCTATAGCTTCGTCTATCGCGAGAACGAGATCAATCATTGCCCCGGTTGCGGCCGTACGCACTGGTATATCGGCCGTCTGTCGGCCGAATGCGGTTTCTGCCAGACCGCCATGCCGCTCTCCACCGCGACCACCCCGGGAATCGGCTGCAAGCGCCAGGCCTCCCGCGGCTAGGCCTCGGCCGACCGCATGGTCCGCACGACCATTGCGGTCGTCCGAATGCAGTGAGAAGGTGGGCGGAATAGGCGCGCGGATCGTGCCCGGCATGCCGGTTTCGAGTCGGCTAGGCGGCATCGATCACCGTCATTGAAGGAGTGAGAAACTGGTCGAGTCCTTGCAGGGGAAGGTCGCCCTGGTGGTCGGCGGGACCCGAGGCATCGGCGCCGCGATCGCGCGGCGGCTGGCTGCGGAAGGCGCAACGCTCGCTCTGATCCATCTCGGGCGGACGGCGGAGGCTGGCCGGCTTGCCGCCGAGCTCGAGGCCGGCGGAGCGCAGTTGCTCCTGCTCAAGGCGGATGTCGGCGATCCGTCGGCACTGTCCGGGGCGATCGACGCCGCCATCGCCCGGTTCGGGCCGGTCGACATCCTGGTCAACAATGCCGGGATCGCGGTGACCGGGCCGCTCGAAGATTACCGGCTCGAGGACTTCGACCGCAGCTTCGCGGTCAATGTCCGGGCTCCGTTTCTCGCTGCCCAGAAGGTCGCGGCGGCGATGCGCGAAGGCGGGCGCATCATCACCATCGGCAGCGTCGTTGCCGATCACATGCCCGGCCCTGGCGGAACCCTCTATGCCGCGAGCAAGTCTGCGCTGGGCGGCCTGACCCGCGGACTGGCGCGCGATCTCGGCGATCGCCGGATCACGGTCAACCTCGTCCAGCCCGGGCCGACCGACACCGAACGCAATCCGGCCGACGGTCCCAACGCCGCGGACAATCGGATGCCGCTGGCGATCCAGCGCCACGGCAAGGCGGAAGAGATCGCATCCCTGGTCGCCTGGCTTGCCTCGGATGCGGCCGGCTTCGTCACCGGCGCGACCTACGATATCGACGGCGGCTGGTGCGCCTGACCACTCTGGTTCGGATCTTGCCCTGACCCACGACCGGCTTCGAGGATCGCCGAACCCGCCGCGTGCAACCTCAAATCATGTTTCTGGCGCCCAGCGTCATGGAGCTGTGTTGCCAATATAATACTCTGCCCGTGCACTGCAGGGGCCGATGATGAACGCGCCGATCCTCTTTCTCCATATCGCCGGCGGCACCGGCGGCCTGCTCTCCGGAGCCGCGGCGATGGCCTTGCCCAAGGGCGGCACCGCCCATGCCCGCGCCGGATCCCTGTTCTTCGCGTCGATGCTGTTGATGACGACTGCGGGCGCGGCGATCGCGATCGGCAAGCCGGACCGGATTACCACGGTGATGGGAGTGTTCACCTTCTACCTCGTCCTTACAGCCTGGGTCACGGTGCGCAGGGACGGCAAGGCCGGTGGATTCGAGCGTTTCGCCTTCGCCTTCGGCTGCGCGATCTCCCTGGCCTATCTCGCGATTGGTATGGCCGCGTCGCGCCTTCCCGGCGGGCGGATCGACGGCTTGCCGGGCGCGATCGCCTTCGTCTTCGGCAGCGTCGCTGCGCTTGCCACCGCGCTCGACCTCAGCTTCCTGATCCGCGGCAGACTGTCGGCCAGGCAGCGAATCGCCCGCCATTTGTGGCGGATGCTGACCGCTCTGTTCATCGCCGCAATGTCCTTCTTCCTAGGGCAGCAGAAGGTCATGCCGGCTTTCGTTCGCGGGTCGCCTCTCCTCTTTCTGCCGCCGCTCGCGACGCTCGCGGCTATGGCTTATTGGCTTGTCCGCCTCCGCCTCGCAGGCGCCGCCCGCCGCTTGCCCTGGATCAGGGCGATCGACGCGCGGAGCTGAGTTTCGGCGGCGAGACTCGGGCCCGCTTCTCGAAGCTATGTTTCCCGGCGGAGGCCGGGATCCAGTGAGAAGCGCCGTGCATCTGGACCCCGGCCTTCGCCGGGGAACCCGCTGTCTCGTTGATCAGGCCCCTGATGGGGAGAGCCGTGGCACGCCGCCGAACCTCGACAGACTCGATATGTTC
>JAQGLD010000485.1 GCA_028293055.1 Alphaproteobacteria bacterium | reverse complement strand
TCGGATGACGCGTGGCTTCGAATCCGGAGACTGGCCGCAGGCGCGCATTCTTGCTCTAAGGCAGGCATGGCCCTCCGTACCCTCGCCGCCGCGCTCCTGCTTCTCTCCGTCCCAGCCCTCGCCGCTCCAGGCGATGTCGATCCGTTCATCGGTACCGGCGGCGAAGGACATACCTTTCCGGGCGCGGTCGCCCCCTTCGGGCTGGTGCAGCTAAGCCCGGACACCAACGCCACCTGCCGGATCCGCGACTGCTACAAATGGGCGGCGGGCTATCGCTACGAGGATTCGACCATCCAGGGCTTCTCGCACACCCATTTCTCCGGTGCGGGCCATAGCGACCTCGGGGATTTCCTGGTCATGCCGGCGGTCGGCGAGACCGTGCCGCTCGAGCCAGGCGATCCGGCAGGGTCCGGCTATCGCTCGCGCTTCAGCCATTCGACCGAGACCGCCCGTCCGGGCTATTATGCGGTCACCCTCGCCGACAGCGGCGTGCGCGCCGAGCTGACCGCCGGCACCCGGGTCGGACTCCACCGCTACACCTTTCCGAAAGGCGCCAGCGCCCATCTCGTCGTCGACCTGCGCAGCTCGCTCTACGATTATCCGGGCAAGATATCCTGGTCGTCGATCCGCCTCCGCCCGGACGGGATGATCAGCGGTTTTCGCGAGACTCGCGGCTGGGCTCCCGGCCGCAAGCTGTGGTTCGCGATGAAGCTGTCGGCGCCGCTGACCGGCCACGCCTTCGTCAATCGCGAGGGCGACATACCCTATAAGGGTTTCCAGGGGCCGGGCCGCGGCAGCGACGAGGTCGCCGAGCGACTCGGGCGGGCGTTGGTCGCGCGGCTCGATTTCGGAGCGCTTGCGGCGCCTCTCGAGGTCAGGGTCGCGCTTTCGTCGGTCGACGAAGCGGGCGCGATCGCGAATCTCGGAGCCGAGCCGGGCGGCTTCGACGCAGTGCTCGCCGGCACCGAAGCGGCTTGGGCGCAGGCGCTGGGCGCGATCGAGGTGGAGGCGCCCGCTCCGATGCGGCGAAGCGTAACCACCGCTCTCTACCACGCCCTGCTCGCGCCCTCGGTCGCCGGCGACAGCGACGGCCGATATCGCGGGCCCGACAACGAGGTCCACACGGCCCAGGGCTTCACCTTCCGCTCGACCTTCTCGCTCTGGGATACGTTCCGCGCCGAGCATCCCCTGCTCAGCCTGGTCCAGCCGCAGGCTACCAACAGCGACATCGTCCGGTCCCTCCTCGCCAGCCAGAAGGACAGCCCGTTCGGCCTGCTCCCGATCTGGCAATATCAGGGCCGCGAGACCTGGACGATGATCGGCTATCATGCGGTGCCGGTGATCGCCGACCTCTACCTCAAGGGAGTGCGCGGCTTCGATGCCGGAGCGGCGCTGGACGCAATGGTCGCGAGCGCGCGCTACGCGCCTTATGGCGGGCTTGGCGACTATATGAAGCTCGGCTTCGTCCCGATCGACCGCGATCCAGAAGCAGCTTCGAAGACGGTCGAATATGCCTATGACGACTGGACGATCGCCCGGATGGCTCGCGTCCTTGGCAAGGCGGAGATCGCGGCGGAATTCGAAAAGCGTGCCGGTTCTTGGCGCAACACGTTCGACGCGAAGACCGGATTCGTTCGGGCGCGCAAGGCCGACGGGACATACCGCACCCCGTTCGATCCGACCGCGATCAACTACGGGTCCGATTATACGGAAGGCAATGCGTGGCAATATAGCTGGTTCGTGCCCCAGGATCAGGCCGGTCTGTTCGCCGCGATGGGCGGCGACAGGGCTGCGATCGCGAAGCTCGATGCGATGTTCGACTTTGACAATAGCAAGCTCGACTACAGCCATGCCGAGGACATAGCCGGGCTGATCGGCCAATATATCCACGGCAACGAGCCGAGCCACCATGTCGCCTATCTCTACGATCTCGCCGGAGCGCCGTGGCGCACCCAGGCGCGGCTCCGCCAGATCGTCGAGAGCCAGTACAAGCCGAGCCCCGACGGCCTGTCGGGGAATGACGATCTCGGCCAGATGTCGGCCTGGCTGGTGTTCACCGCGCTCGGTTTCTACCCGGTGACGCCCGGCAGCCTCGAATATGCGATCGGCCGGCCGTTCGTCGATCGCGCCACCCTGAACCTGCCTGGCGGCAAGCGCTTCACGATCGTCGCCGAGGGTCTGGGCCCCGCCAACCCCTATGTCGGCAAGGTGCTGCTCAACGGCCGTCCGCTGCCGCGTTCGTTCATCCGCCACGACGAGATCGTCGCGGGCGGCGAATTGCGCTTCGTCATGCAGGCCAGGCCGAACAAGGCCTGGGCGACGGCTCAGAAGGACCGGCCTTATTCGAGCAGCACCGCCGCGCGGTGAGGGTCAGAGTTTCCGTGAACATATCGAGTCTGTCGAGGTTCGGCGGCGTGCCACGGCTCTCACCATCAGGGGCCTGATCGGGTTCACCGGCGAAGGCCGGGGTCCAGATGCACGGCGCTTCTCACTGGATCCCGGCCTCCGCCGGGAAACATAGGTTCGAGAAGCGGGCCCGAGGCTCGCCGCCGAAACTCAGCTCCGCGCCTCGATCGCCCTGATCCAGGGCAAGCGGCGGGCGGCGCCTGCGAGGCGAAGGCGGATCAGCCAATAAGCCAAAGCCGCGAGCGTCGCGAGCGGCGGCAGAAAGAGGAGAGGCGACCCGCGAACGAAGGCCGGCATGACCTTCTGCTGCCCTAGGAAGAACGACATTGCGGCGATGAACAGAGCGGTCAGCATCCGCCACAAATGACGGGCGATTCGCTGCCTGGCCGACAATCAGCCTCGGATCAGGAAGCTGAGGTCGAGCGCGGTCGCAAGAACAGCGCCGCTGCCTTAGACGAAGGCGATCGCGCCCGGCAAGCCGTCGATCCGCCCGCCGGGAAGGCGCGACGCGGCCATACCAATCGCGAGA
>JAQGLD010000460.1 GCA_028293055.1 Alphaproteobacteria bacterium | reverse complement strand
GGTCCTGCTGGCGCCCTTGCGGGTGTCCGCACGCATCGTCTGAGTTCACAGTCGAGGGCCGCCGGGTTAGGGGCTCGGCGTGGTGCCCGGCGAAGGCCGGGGCCCAGTGGCTCGGCGGGTGTCGCTGGATCCCGGCCTTCACCGGGAAACCCGGCCCCACGCGACTTGGATTTCCATCGTAGAGGCAGGCATGAGCAGCGACGATCCCGTACCGGCCTTGCAAATCGGCTTTCCCGAACTCCGGCCCGGTCGCCATCTCGCCAGCCGGCGCCGCGAAGGGCGCGGGCCGACCCTGATCTTTCTCCCCGGCTACATGTCGGACATGGAGGGGAGCAAGGCGACCGCGCTCGACTCATGGGCAGCCCGCGAAGACCGGGCGATGCTGCGCTTCGACTATGGCGGCTGCGGCGCCAGTTCCGGCGATTTCGAGGCTCAGAGCCTCGCCGACTGGCGCGACGACGCGGTCGCGGCGATCGACAGCGTCGGCGGACCGGTGCTTCTGGTCGGCTCGTCGATGGGCGGGTGGGTGATGCTGCTCGCGGCTTTGGCCCGCCCGGAATGGGTCGTCGGCCTGGTCGGGATCGCCGCCGCGCCCGATTTCACCGACTGGGGCTTCAGCGACGCGGAGAAGCAGACACTGCGCGAGGCCGGGCGGATCGCCGAACCGTCGCCTTATGGCGCCCAGGCTTATGTCACCACCCGCTTCTTCTGGGAAAGCGGAGAGGCGCTTCGCCTGCTCGACGCGCCGATCGCGATCGATTGCCCGGTGCGGCTGCTCCATGGGCAGGCGGACGAGGACGTGCCGTGGCGGATCTCGCTGACGCTCGCCGAGCGGCTTCGTTCAGACGATGTGCAGGTGGTTCTGGTCAAGCAAGGCGATCACCGCCTGTCGCGCGACGAGGACATTTCGCTCCTCGTCGCGACCGTCGCCGCCTTGCTGGAGCGCCCGTGACCCCGATCCTGTTTCTCGCCCTCGCCGCTGGAGCAGCGCCCGCCGCCGCCCCACCGGGAAGCCCGGAGGCGCGCTACATCAGCTGCGCCGAAGATGTGAAGACCAATGCCAAGGCAGCGCTCGAAAGCGCCCAGGCCTGGATCCAGAAGGGCGGCGGCACTTCCGCGCGCCAATGCCTCGCAATGGCCTATGCCGGGCTCGACCGCTGGCCCGATGCCGGGTCAGCCTTCGACGATGCCGCTGCAGAAGCCGAGCGCACGCGCGACCCGGGCCGCGCCGAGCTCCGCGGGGCGGCCGGCAATGCCTGGCTTGCCGCCGGCGAACCGGCCAAGGCCCGTGCCGCCTTCGACGCTGCTATCGCTGCCGGCTACCCCAGCCCGGCCGGCGAAGGCGAAGCCCGGCTCGACCGCGCGCGCGCCGAGGTCGCGCAGGGCGAGCTGCCCGCGGCGCGCGCCGATATCGACAAGGCGCTCGTGCTGATTCCCGACGAGAGTCTCGGCTGGTATCTGTCCGCCGCGCTGGCGGTGAAGGAGCGCGACAGCACCCGCGCCCATCTCGACATCGCCCATGCGGTGACGCTCTCCCCCGGCGATTCCAGCTACCTGCTCGAGGCGGGCAATATCGCCGGGCTGGCCGGGGAGGTCGATGCCGCCAAGCGGCTTTACGACCGCGCCGCCCACGCCCAGCCGGACTCCGACGCCGGCAAGGCCGCAGCCTCCGCGCTTGCTGCCAATGGCGGCCTTGACGCGCCGCCGGCGCCGCCCGCGAACTCGCCGCAGCCGGCACACGCGCCGCCGAAATAATGCGTCATCCCGGCGAAGGCCGGGATCTCGTGGAGACCGCCGCGACTTCCTGTACGGAGATCCGGGCTTCGCCGGGATGACGGCTTGGAGCGCGTCCGGCGCTCTCACGTCCCGCTCTTCCACATCGCGCTGCGCTTGCGCGTGATCCATGTCGCCAGGCTGTCGCGGGGCACATGCGGGTACTTGACCGCGGCGAAGGCGAGAAAGGCGTCGCGATACCGGAGCCAGGCGCGCTGCGCTGCGCGGACTCCGTCGCGACTGACCGCGCCCGCATAGTCGGCACCGACGTCGGGGGAAGCGAGGAAGGCGCGGTAGCCGGCATTGAGCGCCGCGTCGGCCGCGCGATATTGGGCTGCGGTGAAGACCGGCGCCCGGCCGTTCTGGAGGGCGGTCAGCATCGCCAGCAGCTCGTCCCTGAGCGCCTGCTCCTCGCCGATCTCGATCGCCGCGCGGGCGGTTCCCGAGAGGTCGACCTCGCCCTCGCCATGCGCGTCGACGAAGGCTGCATGCGCCTTCTCGAGCGGCTCGAACGCCTGCCGCTCGGCCGCACTCCAGCCGTGCGTCAAGGCTGCGAGGGCCGAGTTGCGTTTCGCGCCCTGGATGTCTGCATCGTGCGACGCGCAATAGCCCATCGCAAGGCCGCTGGTGACATCGTCGCAAAAGCCGAAGTCGCTGCCCTTCCAGCCCTTCGCCTCAAGGCCGGCGAGATGGGTTACCCGGCCGTGCGATTCCATCGCGGCGCCTTCGATTCCGCAGGCAAGATGCGTTGCGACGTCGAGATCGCGCCTGGCGCCGACTCCGTTGGCGTAGATGATCATCAGCATGGTCCGCCCGGAAAAAGGCGCGTCGTCCCTGACGGCCTCGGCCTCGAGAAACGCGCATTGCCGGGCTCTCACCGGGTCGGCCTTGACGCCAATGCCATAATAGAGCGCTTCCGAGCTGCAGCCCTTGAGCGTCGCGGCGGTCGCCTTGTCGGGCGCGTCGGCGGGTGGAGGCTCGCGGTCGCGCAGCCGGCGACACACCGCCTTCGAACTGGCATATTCCGGCGAGTTGGAGATTTCATCGCTTGCGGTCGACCAGTCCCAGGCCTGGACCCCGCCGGTCGCGGCGGCGATCGCGACAAGTCCGGACACGATCAGCTTCATCCATTTCCCCCCCGTTTCGACCCCTGGCTAGGCCGGGACGGGCGATGCGACAAGCCGATGGTGAAACCGGCGACGGTCGGGTCCATATAAGGGCGACTCCTTCCACGCCTTCCCCGGAGCCCGACGTTGAAATATCTCCACACCATGATCCGGGTCACCGATCCCGCGGCGACCCTTCGCTTCTTCGACCTGCTCGGCCTGAAGGAGATCCGGCGCATCGACAGCGAGCAGGCCCGCTTCACCCTGATCTTCCTCGCAGCGCCCGGCGACGAGGACGCCCAGGTCGAGCTGACCCACAATTGGGATCCGGAGGATTATTCGGGCGGCCGCAATTTCGGCCATCTCGCCTACGAGGTCGACGACGTCTACGACACCTGCCAGCGGCTGATGGACGGGGGTGTCACCATCAACCGGCCGCCGCGCGAGGGCCGGATGGCGTTCGTCAGGACTCCGGATGGAATCTCGATCGAGCTCCTTCAGAAGGGCGGCAACCTGCCGGTGGCCGAGCCCTGGGCCTCGATGCCCAATGTCGGAAGCTGGTAAGATGCTCGACATCGTCCGAATCCCGGTGCTCAGCGACAATTATGTCTGGCTGGTTCACGAGCCGGCCTGCGGCGAGACGATGGTCGTCGATCCGGCAGTCGCCGCTCCGGTCCTCGCAGAGGCGGAGGCGCGCGGCTGGCGGATAGGCCAGATCTGGAACACCCACTGGCACCCCGACCACACTGGCGGCAATCAGGCGATCAAGGCGGCGACCGGCTGCGTGGTCACCGCGCCGGCGGCCGAGGCCGCGAGGATCCCGACCCTGGATCGGGCGGTGGGTGAGGGCGACATCGTTCGGCTCGGCACGGTCGAGGCGAAGGTGCTCGAAGTCCCCGCCCACACCGCAGGCCATATCGCTTTTCATTTTGCCGGGGAGGATGTGATCTTCGTCGGCGACACATTGTTCGCGATGGGCTGCGGACGGCTGTTCGAAGGCTCGGCCGACCAGATGTATTCCAACCTCCAGCGGCTCGCGCAGCTTCCGACGCAGACCGAGGTCTATTGCGCCCACGAATATACCGCCTCGAACGGCCGGTTCGCGCTCACCGTCGAGCCGGGCAATCGCGCCCTGGTCGAGCGCATGACAGCAGTCGAGGCGGCGCGCCGTGCCGGGCAAGCGACGATTCCGACAACCATCGGGCTCGAACGCGACACTAACCCATTCATGCGCGCATCGTCCGTCGAGACTTTCGCCGAGCGGAGGCTGGGAAAGGACAATTTTCGCGGCTGAAGCGGCGGCCCCGCGGTTCGCGCGTTGTAGCGGATGGAGGTGATGATGAAGATATTGCTGATAGGCTGCGCCAGCCTGCTCGCCGCTGGCTGCACGGACGCCCGACCGGCCGAGCCGACCGCAAGCGAGCAATCGCGGATGGCCGCCGAGCTCGCCAATTACGAGCAGTCGGGAGAGCCTTTGAGCTGCGTCAACATGCGCGACCTGCGCGGCAATCGCTCGGTCGGCGAGGGCGCGATCGTCTTCGACGGAGCGACCCGTTCGACGCTTTATGTCAACCATCCGCCGGCCGGCTGCCCCGATCTCGGCTTCGGCCGCGCTCTGGTGATCCGGACGACGACCACGAGGCTGTGCCGCGGCGACATCGCCGAGGTCGTCGACCTGACGTCGCGGACGAACTATGGCGGTTGCGGCCTGGGCGACTTCACGCCCTATAAGAGAGTGAAAAGATAGAAATTCCTCCCCTGCCTTTGCAGGGGAGGGGGACCGCGCGCGCCAGCGGGTGGTGGAGGGGCGTGCGCGAAGCGCACCACTTTTTTGCCGGAGTAAAACAGGGCGCTTCGCGCGCCCCTGCACCGCGCTACGCGTGGTCCCCCTCCTCTCGAAATCGAGGGGAGGATCAATTCTTCTTGTACAGCGCGTCCAGCC
>JAQGLD010000421.1 GCA_028293055.1 Alphaproteobacteria bacterium | reverse complement strand
TCGCAATGACGTCAAGGACGGCTGCCCGAGCCTCCAGCATGCCGACAGCGGCTATACGATCGCGATCGACGTGTATGGCAGTCGCTTGTGCCAGAATGACACGATCCGCGTGTTCGACCCGGTCCAGGCGCGGGCGACCGCCCTCGAATCCTTCCCCAAATGCCGACTGGGGACATTCACCCCGATCGCTCGCCGGTAGGCCTGATCGATCCGGGCGCCGGACGTCCGGCAAGGAAAGCCGGCGGCCAGTTTTGCGCTGAACCTCGCCCGCGCGGGATGACAAGGAAAAATGTCGCGGGAAGGAGGCTCGTCCCCTTGCCAGCACTGCCGCGATGCGCGACGACAGCGCTGTCACGAGGAAAAGACTCGGAGGGGAAATGAAGCTGGGAGCCGCGATCGCATGTCTGTGTTCGGCAGCGTCGGCCGTCGCCGCTCAGGCGCAGGATCTGAAGATCAACGACCAGGGATATTTTGCCCGGCAGGGCCTCAACGTGATGGTCTTCAGCGACTATTACCCCGAAGGCCATCAGACCGGAGTGACGATCGTCCAGCACGGCACTCGCGTCGCCGCCAATGGCGACCTTCGCCTCGAGGCCTCGCCCGGCCAATGGTCGCCGGTCCCCGCGGTCGGGCGGCGCATCGTGGACAAGACGGCCGGCACGATCAGCGAGACGCTGTCTTTCCCCGATGCCAGGAGCAACGGTCACGGCTTCAATCCAGTCTTCTATCCGCGGCTCGACCTGTCCTATCGGGTCAGCGTCACCGCGCTCGCCGGCAACGCCTTTCGCATCCGTGTCGACCTCGATCGGCCGCTGCCTGCGCAATGGGTCGGCAGGGTCGGATTCAATCTCGAGCTGTTCCCGGGACTGTTGTTCGGGAAGGGCTGGCTGATGGACGGGCAGGGTGGGATATTCCCCCGTCAGCCGATCGGCCCGATGGCGGTGGTCTCCGGGTCGGAGGTGGAGACGCCGCGCAACGCCCAGCCCAACGGACCCGTCGTCTCGCCCAACGGAGAGCCGCTGGCCGCGCCGCTCGCCATCGGACGCACCTTGGTCGTCGCGCCCGATATGCCGATGCAACGGTTGCGGATCGAAAGCCGCAGCGGCCAGCTTCAACTGCTCGACGGGCGGTCCAATCACAATAATGGCTGGTTCGTGGTCCGCGGCACGATTCCGGCAGGGGCCACCGCCGATGCGCAGGAATGGGTGGTCACCCCCAATGTCGTCCCGGGATGGCTCGCGCCCCCGACGATCCAGGTGTCGCAGCTCGGCTATGCGCCGCGCCAGCCAAAACAGGCGGTGATCGAGCTCGATCCGCTCGATCCCGCGGTGCAGCGCGTACGACTGTTCCGGCTGACTCCCGATGGCCGCAGCGAGGTCATGGCGGGCGTTCCCGAAAAATGGGGCCGCTTCCTGCGCTACGCCTATCTCCGCTTCGATTTCTCGAGGGTGACGGAGCCCGGCCTTTACGAACTCGCTTATGGCGACCAGCTCAGCCATCCGTTCCGCATCGGCGCCGACATCTATGCGAAAGGCGCGTGGCAGCCGACCCTCGAATATTTTCTGCCCGTCCAGATGTGCCACATGCGGGTCAACGAGAAATACCGGGTCTGGCACGGCCTCGACCATGTCGACGATGCCCGAATGGCACCGGTCGGGCTCAACCATTTCGACGGCTACGCGCAGGGATCCTCGACCCTGACCCGCTTCAAGCCGGGCCAGCACGTTCCCGGCCTGGACGCGGGCGGGTGGCACGACGCCGGCGA
Organism: Alphaproteobacteria bacterium; assembly: GCA_028293055.1. Taxonomy (GTDB): domain Bacteria; phylum Pseudomonadota; class Alphaproteobacteria; order Sphingomonadales; family Sphingomonadaceae; genus Allosphingosinicella. Next base: position 1,537 of record JAQGLD010000421.1, on the reverse strand, counting down.
TTTCGATCTGCGTGTCGAATCGCAGATCGGGACGGTCTGGATGCTCGCCAAGATGATGGAAGAGTTCGGGGCTGCCTATGACGCAACGACGATCGACGAGGCGAAGAAGGTCGTCGAGATCCACCAGCCCGACGGCAGGAACGATTTCGCCCAACAGATCGAGCACGGCCTGCTCTCGGTCCTCGGCGGCTATCGGGCGATGGGCCGGCTCTATCGCGGCATCCAGGACGCTTCGCTACGACAATATGTGATGCTCGGCGACGGCGCCAACGCCACCGACAATATCGCGATGAAGCGGGTCGACGGGCTCGGCCTCGACAATAATGGCAAGCCGATCACCATCGATGACCGCTGGGTGTTCACCGAGGACAATCCCGGGCGAGAGCTTTATGTCGCGGGCGGCCTGGCTGCGGCGGCACGCGCGCTGAAGGCGAGCAATCCCCTGATCGCCGCCGAGGCCCTTGCGGCGGCGAGGCACCTCTATGTCGGGGCCGTCGACCGCAGCGACGATGTCGGAATGCGCGTCTTCGCTTTGTCTGAGCTGATCCACGCGACGCACGATCCCGCTCTGGTGCGGCGGCTGATCGCGATGGAGCCGGCCATTCTGGCGAAGGTCGCAGACTCGGGATGGTCGATCGCGCCGATCCTCGACCTGATCCCGGATACCGGTTTCAAGGAGCGGCTGGCACATGCGGTCGCCGGCTATCAGGCGGCCCTCGCCGATTCGGCCCGCACCGATTCGCCTTATGGCGTGCCGTACAAGCCCGATATCTGGGGCGCCGGCTGGACCATCCAGGAAAAGGGGGTCCGCCAATATTTCTTCCACAAGGGCTGGCCCGAGGCCACTTCGACCGATTCCTACATCAACGCGCTGAATTTCGATCTTGGGGTCCATCCGGGCGCGAATGTCGAAAGCTTCGTGTCGGGCGTGGGGGCGCAGTCGGCAACGATCGGCTACGGATTCAACCGGGCCGACTGGTCCTATATTCCAGGCGGCGTGATTTCCGGGACCGCCTTGATACGGCCGGATCTGCCGGAGCTGAAGGAATGGCCTTTTTTCTGGCAGCAGCGCGAATATGTGATGGGCGGTGGCGAGACCAATTACATGTTCCTCGCTCTGGCGGCGGACGCGCTTTACGGAGGCAAAGGGCCATGAGCTTCGGAGCGGTCAGATCCTGGCCCGCTTGCGCGGGGCAGGATGTCTTTCGCTTCTTCTTGCTTGGCGCCGCCTTGTCCCTCCCGGGCGTTGCCCAGGGCGCGAGCGTCTCGACCGCCCTTTACGGCACCAGCCGGGACGGCCGTGAAGTGGAGCAGGTCACGCTGCGCGGCGACTCAGGGATGACGGTCAAGCTGCTCAGCTACGGTGCGGCCGTCACCGATGTGATCGTCCCCGATCGGCGGGGCAGAATGGCCAATGTCGTGCTCGGCTATGGCGGCTTCGCCGATTATGAGAGGTACATGCGTCGCAACTATTTCGGCGCCACGGTCGGGCGCTATGCCGGGCGCATCGCGAGCGCGCGATTCTCGATCCTCGGCA
>JAQGLD010000395.1 GCA_028293055.1 Alphaproteobacteria bacterium | reverse complement strand
CCCAGGCGTCGCGATGGTCGTTGACATGGCGGCCCCAGGCGAGCGCCTCGTAACCGATGCGAAGCCCGCGCGTAGCGGCGCGATCGCCGAGCTCGCGAAAGTCGCCGACGATCCGCGGCCGGTCGGGTATGGCCGCCGGAGACACGCTGGAGCAGACCAGGAGCAACTCGGCGCCGAGTTCCTGCATCGCGTCGAACTTGCGCTCGGCGCGGTCGAAGGCCCGGGTGCGAAGCTCGCCGGGCAGGCCCTCGAAGTCGCGGAACGGCTGGAACAAGGTGCAGGCGAGGCCGAGGTCGCGGATCATCGCTCCGGCGTCGCGCGGCGATCCGGGGAATGCGATCAGGTCATTCTCGAAGATCTCGACTCCGTCGAACCCCGCCGCGGCGACCGCCTGGAGCTTGTCCTCGAGCGTTCCGCTCATCGACACGGTTGCGATCGAGGTCAGCATGGTCTCGCCTTCCTGTCGTCCGGACGTCCCCGCTCTCTCCCGTCATGCTGAACTTGTTTCAGCATCCAGTCTTCCAACTCTCGATGCGCGACCAGCTGGACCCTGAATCGAGTTCAGGGTGACGAGTGGAAATTAAGGCGGGCGCCGGGTTCGGCACTACAGGCTCTCCATCTCGAGCCGGTGCACATCGCCGACGATGAAAATGTACGAAACCGCGCCGAGCAAAGCGAGGATCCCGATGAACGCCAGCGCGCCGTAGAAGCTTCCGGTCGCCTGGACGATGAAGCCGATCGCGAGCGGTGTCACGATCCCGGCGAGGTTGGCGCAGAAGTTGAACAGGCCCCCGGTCAGGCCGATCAGCGGCTTGGGCGCCACGTCCGAGACCAGGGTCCAGCCGAGATTGACCATGCCCTGGCCGAAGAAGGCGATCGACATGACCAGGATGACGAGCGCGTTGCTCGTCACATAATTGGCCAGGATGATCGTCGAGGCGAGCAGGAGGCCGGCGACGATCGGCAGCTTGCGGCCGAGATTGGCGGAGCCGGTCCGGCGGATGAGAAGATCCGACACGATTCCGCCCATCAGCACTCCGACCGTGGCAGCGACATAGGGCAGGACCGCGAAGAAGCCCGACTTGAGCCAGTCCATATGCCGCTCGGTGGCGAGATAGGTCGGGAACCAGGTCAGGAAGAAGACCAGGGTGGAATTGCCGCAGAACTGGCCGATCGAGGCGCCGACGATCTGCCGGGTCGAGAGCAATTTGCGGACATTGGCCCACGAGAAAGCGAGCTTGGCCCCCTCATGGGCGAGGCCGCCGCCGGCCGCGATATGGTCGAGCTCGGCGCGGTTGACCAGGCGGCTGTCCTGCGGCTCGCGATAGGCGGCATACCAGATTCCGGCATAGGCCACGCCGATCGTGCCGGAGATGACGAACAGGCTGCGCCAGCCCCACGCCCCGACGATCCAGAACAGGAGCGGGCTGAAGAAGGCAAGGCCGACATATTGGCCGACCGCATAGACGCTGTTCGCCCGCGCCCGTTCCTGCTGCGGGAACCAGGTGCTGAGCACCCGGCTGTTCGATGGATAGCAGGGCGCCTCCGCAGCACCGAGGCCGAGCCTCAGCGCGATCAGGGTCGAGACATTGGCGACCAGGCCGTGGAGCAAGGTGAAGATCGACCAGAAAGCGAGCGACAGGCCGTAGGTCAGCCGGGTGCCGAGCCGGTCGAGCAGCATCCCGCCCGGGATTTGCGCGAAGGCATAGGTCCAGGAGAAAGCCGAGAAGATGATCCCCATCGTCACCGGCGAGAGATGGAGCTCGCCGGTCATCGCCGGCGCAGCGACTCCCATCACCGCCCGGTCGAGATAGTTGAGCAGGGTCGCGAAGCTGATCAGTGCGAGGATGATCAGCCGGACCTTGGTCCGCCTTGCTCCGGCGCTCGCGGCGGCGTCCGATGCTGGCGCTATGCTGTCCATCATCCTCTCCCTGCTCAGTCGCGCGGCCGGCTCGGGCGCGAGTCGAAGGCGGTGGGGATTGGATGAGCCGCATGCCATTCGAGCCGCGCCGCGTCGAGCGGCTCGACCCGCGCCGTGTCGCCGAGGACGAGCTTGCGCTCGCTCGCCGGCGACCAGGCCGGCCATTCCAGCCCCGGCGCCGACGGCCGGCCGGTCGCCGCGAGGCTGATCAGCGAGCGCAGCATGGAGTCGGAGAGCCTGCGGTCCCAGGCAGTCCAGGCCCGGGTCGGGCGCAGGCTGTTATAGGCGTCGAGGGTGCCGAACCAGTAGGGCACGTCCGAGGTGTGGTAGGCGCCGATCGTCGCGATATTCTGGTCCGCGATCCGCACCCCCGGGACATAGGGATGCTTGCGGTCGAAGGCGACGATCCAGGCCGGCGCACTCGGAGCCTGAGCTCTGGCGCAGATCCGGGCTCCGGTCTCGAGCCCGGCGGTGCGCGCCGCGATCCGCGCCACCCCCGGCACGTCCGAATCGCTCGACACCGGATAGAGGCTGAGGAACTGCCCGGCCGCCTCGCCGTAAAGGTTCTTCGCCGTCGCCCGGAACTCGGCGATCGTCGTCGCGTGCGAGATCGGGTTGGATGGGATGTCGATATCGTCGGTGGTGAACGCGGCGAGGATCGGCACCGGCGCGACGTTTGCCGCTGCGATCGCCTCGCGCTTGCCGCGCGGCAGGAAAAAGCCGTCGACGATCGGCCCGTTGACCCTGACGCCTTCGATGCGCGCCCCGACCTGGGTCTCGGTCTGGATAGCCAGGATCCGGTCGGCGGGCAGGTCGCGCAGCGCCTGGAGGCTGGCCGCGCCGAGCCGATCCTGGATCTGCTGCCCGATCGTTTCGGCCTCGGCGAGGCTTGGTCCGTCCGAGGTGAAGTTGCATCCGCTCAGCATCGCGGCTGCGCGGAACAGGCCGCGCGATTGGGGGCTGAACACATGGGCGGCGACCGATGCCGCGCCGGCCGACTGGCCGACGATCAGCACCTTGGAAGGATCGCCGCCGAAGCGCGCGATATTGGAGTGGACCCAGCGCAAGGCCGCATTCTGATCCATCAGGCCGTAATTACCCGAATGGCCGCCTTGCT
>JAQGLD010000325.1 GCA_028293055.1 Alphaproteobacteria bacterium | reverse complement strand
CATTCCGGTCTCCTGGCTTCTTTTGCTGTTGCCAAAGTTATAATGTTGTGTGACATAACAATCAAGGAGAAATTGAAGTGGCCGCAAAACCGACTTCGGCAGCAAGGCTCGCGGCGCAGCAGCCGGCTTCGATCCTCGACAGCCTGGTCGGCTATCGGCTGCGCCGCGCCTCCAATCGCATGCTGAGCGATTTCTCGGCGACGATGGCCCCGCTGGCCCTGCGCCCCGTGCTGTTCGCGATGCTCGAAGTGGTTCGCGGCAATCCTGGAATCATCCAGATGGGCCTGGGCACCGAGCTCGGCATTCAGCGGGCGAACCTTGTGCCCCTGATCAACGAGCTTGCCGCGCGCGACCTGATCGAACGCCGCGCCGCGCCGCACGATCGCCGTGCCATGGCTCTTTTCCTGACCCCGGCGGGGGAGGTCCTGCTCGAACAGGCGGATGCGATGGTCCGCGAACATGAGGAACGGATGCTCGCCGGGCTTACCCGCGGCGAGCGCGACAAACTGCTCGAGCTGCTCGCCAAGATAGCGGCCGACTGAGGAGGAGAGGACGAGTCTATGGAGCGTGACCCCCGGGCGATCCTGAGCGAATCGCCGATGCGCGCCGCGCAGATCGTCGCCGTCGCAATCACCATCGCGCTGAACGGCCTCGACGGATTCGACGTGCTGGCGATCAGCTTCGCCTCGCCCGGCATCGCCAGGGAATGGGGCATCGATCGCGCCGCGCTCGGAATCGTCTTGTCGATGGAGCTGTTCGGAATGGCGGCGGGGTCCGTGTTGCTCGGCGGGCTGACCGACAAGATCGGGCGCCGTCCGATGATCCTGTTCTGCCTGGTGGTAATGGCGATCGGAATGTTCATGGTGCCGACCACGACCAGCATCAACGCCTTGATGGTCTGGCGCCTGTTCACCGGGCTTGGCATCGGCGGCATGCTCGCCGCGACCAATGCCGCCGCCGCCGAGCATTCGAACCGGAAGAGCCGCAACCTCGCAGTCTCGCTGATGGCGATCGGCTATCCGATCGGCGCCGTCCTCGGCGGTGCCGTCGTCGCTCAGATGCTCAAGGGATCGGACTGGCGCAGCATCTTTCATTTCGGGGGGACCGTCACCCTCGTCTTCATTCCGATCGTCTGGCTGCTGCTGCCCGAGACGATCCCCTATCTTTGTCATCGCCGCGGCTCGGGCGCCCTCGACAAGATCAATCGTCAGCTTGCGCGGATGGGCCATGGTACGGTCGCGGAGCTGCCGCCGGTGGCCGAGGCGGATACCCGCAAGTCGATTGCCGACATCCTGCGGCCCGGCCTGATCGCGACCACCCTGCTCGTGACGCTCGCTTATTTCAGCCACGTCGCGACCTTCTACTTCATCCTGAAATGGGTGCCGAAGATCGTCGTCGACATGGGCTTCGCGCCTGCGGCGGCGGCCGGCGTATTGGTCTGGGCCAATGTCGGCGGCGCCACTGGTGGCGCGTTGCTGGGCCTGCTTGCCCTTCGCTTTCCGCTGCGCCGGCTTACCGTCGGCGCGCTGATCGCCTCGGTCGTGATGGTGAGCTGGTTCGGACGGGGCCAGAGCGACCTCGCCCAACTCTCGCTGATCAGCGCAATCGCCGGCTTCTTCACCAATGCCGGCGTAGTCGGACTCTATGCGACTTTGGCCCAAGCCTTTCCGACCCATGTCCGGGCCACCGGAACCGGCTTCGCGATCGGAATCGGGCGGGGCGGCGCCGCTTTGTCGCCGATCCTGGCCGGCTACCTCTTCCAGAGCGGCTTCGGACTGCAGGGCGTCGCGATCGTCATGGCCTCCGGCGCCGCCGTCGCCGCGATCGCCTTGCTGCTGCTGCCCCGCGGCGCCGGCGAGGCAGGCATGCCTGAGGCGCAGGCGGCATGAACATCGACGATCTGATCGCGATCGATGTGCACACCCATGCCGAGCGCAGCTGCCGCCAGCCCCACGACCCGATCCAGGCCGAGTTCGACGCCGCAGCCACGCTCTATTTCAAGACCGCCGCGGAGCGGCCGACCATCGCCCAGACGATCGACTATTATCGCGAGCGCAAGATCGGCTTCGTCATGTTCACGGTGGACAGCGAGGCCGGAACCGGAATCCGCCGGATCACCAACGAGGAGATCGCCGAGGCGGCCGCTGCGAACAGCGACATCATGCTCGCCTTCGCCTCGATCGATCCGCACAAGGGCAAGGCCGGCGCGATCGAGGCGCGGCGGATGATCGCCGATCATGGGGTCAAGGGCTTCAAGTTCCACCCGCCGATCCAGGACTTCCATCCCTATGACCGGATGGCCTGGCCGATCTACGAAGTGATCGCCGAGCACCGGCTGCCCGCAATCTTCCACACCGGCCATAGCGGCATGGGCACCGGCATGCGCGGCGGCGGCGGGATTCGGCTCAAATACGGCCAGCCGATCCTGGTCGACGATGTCGCGGTCGACTTTCCGGACATGAACATCATCCTCGCCCATCCGTCCTGGCCGTGGACCGACGAGGCTCTGTCGATGGCGCTCCACAAGCCCAATGTCTTCATCGACCTGTCCGGGTGGTCGCCCAAATATTTCCCGCCGCAGATCATCCGCTACGCCAACACCCAGCTCGGATCGAAGATGCTGTTCGGGTCGGACTTCCCGCTCATCTCGCCCGACAAATGGATAGCGGCCTTCGACCAGGCCGGCTTCAAGCCCGAGCTGCGCGAGCCGATCCTCAAGACCAATGCCGCCCGCCTGCTGTTCGGCGCGGATGCGGCCGGCTGACCCCTGGAAACGGAATAGATCATGACGATTCAGAGTGAACGCACCCAGGTCGCGATCATCGGTTCCGGCCCCGCGGGACTGCTCCTGGCCCACCTGCTTCGCCAGGGCGGCGTTCGGGTCAAGGTGCTGGAGCGGTCGAGCCAGTCGCATGTCCTCGGACGCATCCGCGCCGGCGTCCTAGAAACGGTGACCACCGACCTGCTCCACAAGCTCGGAATCGACTCGCGGCTGAACTCGGAGGGGCTGCGCCACGACGGCTTCGCGCTCGCCGACGGCGGCCGGCTGATCCGGATCGACATCGCGGCGCTGACCGGGCGCTGCGTCACCGTCTACGGCCAGACCGAAGTCACCCGCGATCTGATCGACGCCGCCCCCGAGCGCGGTGTCGACATCGTCTGGGAGGCGAAAGACGTGGCGCTTCACGATATCGACGGAGCGACGCCTTCGCTGACCTACACCAGGAACGGCGTCGAGCAGCGGCTCGAATGCGACTTCATCGCCGGCTGCGACGGCTTTCACGGGCCCTCGAAGCGCGCCATGCCCGAAAGCGTCCGCCGCGAATTCGAACGCGCTTACCCGTTCGGCTGGCTCGGCATTCTGGCCGACGTGCCGCCCTGCGACCATGAACTGATCTACGCCAATCACGAGCGCGGCTTCGC
>JAQGLD010000323.1 GCA_028293055.1 Alphaproteobacteria bacterium | reverse complement strand
TTCGGCGCGGGCGGCCGAGCCCGACGCTGCAGCACCGCATCGACGGCGCGCTGGCCTGGGCAAAGGACCAGCCCGAGGCGATGTTCATGCCGACCGGGGGGATCGGCGAAGGGGGCGAGGCGGAGGCAGAGGTCATCGCGCGCAGCCTGATCGCCGCCGGCGTCGACGCCGCACGGATCGTCGTCGAGCCCTGCGGCCGCGACACACTCGAATCCGTCCGCTTGTGCGATGCGATCCTGCGCGAGCGCGGCGATTGCCGGCGGGTGATCTGCTGCACCAGCACCTTTCACCAGCCGCGCTGCGCGCTCCTGCTGCGCCTGCTCGGCTACCGCGTGGTGGTTCCGCCGATCCCGAACGGCTGGAAGCGTCTGGCGGTCAGGCGCTACGCCGTCTCGGTCGCCAAGGAGATCGTCGCCACTCCCTACGACGCCGCATTGCTGGCCGCGCGACGGGCGATCGGAAGGCGATGAGCCCGCCGTAACGGGGCTGGACTCCGCGGTCGCTTTGGGCATGCTGCGGTTCGGGATCCAGGGGGGGGGGAATGCGCGCATGCGGATGCTCGACAAGATGCTCGGCTCCTATGTAAAAAGGGGCGAGCTCACTCTGATCGACGCCAAAGGGCGGACCCATGTCTATGGGCGGGCGGACCCCGAATTCGCGTCCGTCACCGTCCGCTTCACCGACGGCAGGGTCGCCTACGACATCGCCCGCGACCCGGGGCTCGGTGCGGCCGAGGCCTATATGGACGGACGGCTGGTGGTCGAGAAAGGCGACATACTCGACCTGGTCAACATCATCCGCGGCAGCCACAAATGGGAAGACAGCGTCGGCACCAACAAGTTCCTGAGGAAGGGCGGCAAGCTCCGCCACCGGCTGAGCCAGCTCAACTGGCGCAAGCAATCGCAGCACAATGTCGCCCACCATTACGATGTCGGCAACGATTTCTACCGGCTCTTCCTCGATGCCGACCTGCAATATAGCTGCGGCTATTTCCGCGATCTCGGCAACTCGATCGAGCAGGCCCAGCTCGACAAGAAGACCCATGTCGCGTCCAAGCTCCGGCTCGAGCCGGGCATGAAGGTGCTGGACATCGGCTGCGGCTGGGGGGGCCTCGCCCTGCATCTGCACCGGGTCGCCGATGTCGATGTGCTCGGAATCACTCTGTCGAAGGAGCAGATCGAGGTGGCCCGGCAGCGCGCAGCCGATCTCGGGGTCTCGGACCGGGTCAAGTTCGAGCTGATCGACTATCGCGACGTCACCGGCCGTTTCGACCGGATCGCCTCGGTCGGAATGTTCGAGCATGTCGGCCAGCCCTTCTACCGGACCTATTTCAGGAAGCTGCGCGAACTGCTCGCCGACGACGGAATCGCGCTGGTCCACACCATGGCTCGGCTCGGCGGGCCGGGGACGACCGACAAGTTCATGCTCAAATATATCTTCCCAGGCGGCTACCTGCCGGCGCTCTCCGAAATCGTCGCGGCCAGCGAGCAGGAGAAGCTGATCATGGCCGATTGCGAGACCTGGCGCCTCCATTATGTCCATACGATCCGCCACTGGTACGACCGCTATCGCTCCAACGAGGCGAAGATCGTCGCCATGTATGACGAACGCTTCTACCGGCTCTGGCAATTCTACTTGGCAGTCTCGCTCACCCTGTTCCGCGACGCTGCGATGGGCGTCTATCAGCTCCAATATCTGCGCCGGCGCGAGGCCGCGCCGCTGATGCGCGACTATATGGTCGAGGACGAGAAAGCGCTCGCCGCCAAGGCCGCCGCGCTCGATTGGCCTGGGATTTGAGAGGAAGGAATCCTCCTGCCCCCTAGCCGGAGGGTAGGGAGGACAAGACGGTCAATAGGCCCCGCCGACCAGCACTTCGGCGATCTGGATCGCGTTGAGCGCTGCGCCCTTGCGCAGATTGTCGCCGGCGACGAACAAAGCCAGACCATGCTCGACCGTCGGATCGCGCCTTACCCGGCCGACGAAGACCGGGTCCTTGCCGGTCGCGAACAGGGGGTTGGGAATCTCGGCGACCATTACGCCCGGCGCCCTTCCGAGCAGGTCGAGCGCGGCTTCAGCCGAAAGCGCCCGCTCGAACCCGGCGTTGATCGTCAGCGAATGGCCCGAATAGACCGGGACGCGTACGCAGGTGCCCGACACCGGAAGGCCGGGAAGCTCTAGGATCCGGCGGCTCTCGTCGCGAAGCTTGATCTCTTCCTCGGTATAGCCGTCCTCGCCCAGCACATAGTTGAGCGGTACGACGTTGAACGCGATCGGCACAGCCCATTTGCGTGGCTCGGGGAAATCCGCGCCGCCGCCGTCGCGGGACAGCTTATCGCCCGCGGCCCCGACCGCACCGACCTGCTCGTCGAGCACCTCGATTCCCGCGATTCCGGCCCCCGACACCGCTTGATAGGTGCTGACGACCAGCGTCTTCAGCCCCGCTGCCTCGTGCAGCGGCTTGAGCACCGGCATGGCGACCATCGTCGTGCAATTGGGATTGGCGACGATGCCCTTGGGGATCGCGCGCAGGGCATGCGGATTGACCTCCGCGACGACGAGCGGGACCTCCGGATCGCCGCGCCAGGCGGAGCTGTTGTCGATGACGATCGCTCCGGCCGCGGCCACCTTCGGCGCCAGGGCCAGCGAGGTCGAGCCCCCGGCCGAGAAGAAGACGATATCGAGGCCGGAATAATCGGCCTCGACCGCATCCTCGACAAGGATATCGGCGCCCTTCCAGGCGATCGACCGGCCGGCCGACCGCTGAGAGGCGAACAGGCGAAGCCCAGCCACCGGAAAGTCGCGCTCGGCGAGCAGCGACCGCATCATCTCCCCGACCAGGCCGGTGGCGCCGACGATGCCGACGCTGGGGCGGCTGGGGAGCGACTTCGAGTTCATATTGCGTCTCCTTTTCATGCGGAGGCGCGGGGCATTTCCGTGGAAGCCCCGCGCGTCGGCGGGGCTGGGTCCGGGTCGTTCGGCTAGACCGACGCCCGCGCCCACGCCCCGCCGAAGCGGGTCGTAATCGGGCGAGTGATCGTGG
>JAQGLD010000309.1 GCA_028293055.1 Alphaproteobacteria bacterium | reverse complement strand
GCCTCGCTCACCAGGTTGCGGCGGCGCACCTCCTCGTTCTGAAGCACCAGGATATTGTTCATCGCCATCTTGATGTCGGGCTCGCGATAGATGGCCTGGCGCACCTGGATGAGGTCGGGGAGCCGATCGCGCTCGTGGTAAAGGATCGAGTTGAACACCGGCTTGATATTCTCCCAGCTGGGATCATCGACCGCTGCGTTCCGCACCGTCTTGGTCCGCGCCATCGTCGCCGGATTGATGATGAGGCCGGACGGGGCGAGCAAAGTGAGCCTGTCCACTTTCTCGGGATGGTCGACGACCAGCCGGCTGAGCACCCAGGCGCCAAGCGAGACTCCGATGAAGCTCGCTTTTTCGATTCCCATCGCATCCATGAAGGCGAGGACATGCTTCACATAGAAGCCGATTTCATAGGGCTCGTCGGGTCGGTCGCTGAAGCCGCTGCCGGCAAGGTCGATCGCAAGGCAGTTGAAATGCTCCGAGTGCGACTGGAGGGTCGCGCAGAAGCATTCCCAGCTGCTGCCGGTGCCATGGATCATGATCAAGGGCGGCGCCTCGGGCGACCCGGCCTGGACGTAGCGGGTGCGGATTCCACCAGCGTCGACATAATCCTGGCGAAAGGCCAGCTTCATCAAATGGCCCCAGATGCTGCGATGCTCGTAGCCTTCACTCATCATTCTCTCCCGCGAATCCGCTGACGCAGCCCATGCCGGTGATCCAGGTCGGAACCGCAGCATAATCGATGCTGTCGATCGGCCCGGCCCAGGCGCCGAGCGCCGCGACCCAGGCCCGGATTTCCTGGCCGCCGACTCCGGCCTCGGCAAGCAATGTGCCCTCGTCGAGTGCGAGCAATGGCGCGAGGTCGCCGTTGCGCACCTGTTCGAGGAACCAGTGATCCCACGCGCTGTTGATCGGACCTGTCCGGCCTTCCTTGCGCCGTTCGGCCGAGCTTCGCTCCCGTTCGGCGTTGAACTCGGCGACGCGCGGGCGGCCGTTGATCACATAGTCGCGAGCTTCGGGCGCAAGCGCCGGATCCTCGGGTGAGATCGAGGGCGGAGAATGGGACAATCCGCCGGAACCGAGCACGAGCACGCGGCCTTGGCCCGGGCAGGCGCGGATCGCCCGGCCGACGCTGGCGCCGAAGCCATGGCAGCGCGCAAGGCTCGGCATGGGTGGGCCGGCCGAGCTCACCATGATCGGCACGATGGGAACGGCAAGATCGGGGAACATCGCGGCGTAGGGCTGGGTGATGCCGTGGTCGATCCCCATCCGGTACGAAAGGGCCGGGTCGAAGCCGTCGGCCATCAATACGGTCGCAATATGGTTCGCCAAAGCCGGCTGGCCGGGCAGGGAGCCCTTGGGCGAGGAATAGTCTCCGAACCCGGTAACTTGCTCGACCCCGATGCAGAAGGCCGGCATGAGGTCGAAGAAGAAGTTGCGGACATGGTCGGGGCCGAAGGCGACGACCATGTCGGGCGCGGCGCGGCGAACGGCCTCTCGGGCGCGGAAGACGGCATCGACATAGGGTTTCGCCGGCCCATCGAGCGGCTTCAGATCCCAGGATGGCGAGTGCGACATCGCAACGCATCCGACCAGCTCCATCATGGCTCCCCTTGCCGGTGGTCGGCGAGACAGCGGAAGTTGGGCACGAAAACTTCGTCGCCGAGCTGCTCGATCACCACCTCGACTGGGCCGTCGGTGCGTGGCCGTACGCCCGCGTCGCAAAGAAGTCTTCCGAACAAGCGCGGCCCTTCCTCCAGCTCGATCAGCCCCGTCCAATAGGGAACGAGGTCGGCGAAGGCCTGGTGGTAGGCGATGTGGATGCGGGTGAAGCTGTGAATCGTTCCGCGCCCGCTTGCCGGCCGCCAGTCCAGCGCGGTCGACCCGCAATCGGAGCATTCCGGATTGCCGAGCTGCGCCGTACCGCACCGGCCGCAGAGCTGGACCGAGAGATGGCCGTGAGCCAGGCCCTTGAAGAAGGGCAGGCTTGCCTCGTCGGGCAGCGCGATCGGTGGAAGGGTCACGACCAATGCTCCGCCTGTCCGAGCAGCAATGCGGCGTGATAGTCGAAGCGGCCGCCCTCGTTGGTGACGAGGATCGTGCGCGCCTTTCCGCACTGCCGGTCGCCGCCGGCGCCTCGGGCCTGGATCACCGCCTCGGCGACCGGAGTCATGCCTTGCAGATAGTAACCGGAAAGATGACCGCCGCCGGTATTGACCGGAATCCGGCCGCCGGGCGCGATTCCGCCATCGGCAACGAAGTGCATCGCCTCGCCGGGGCCGCAAATGCCATATTGTTCGAGGGAGAGCAGGGTCGAGATGCTGAACGCATCGTAGAGCTGGAGCTGGTCGACCTCGCCCACGGAGATTCCGGCCCTGGCCAGCAGCGCGGGGGCTGCGATGCGGCCGCCGGTCGACAATTCGCGCTCGAAGCCGCGGGCGTCCGGAGTTCCGGGATGTCCCTGGGCCATCGACAGGATGTGCGCCGGCGGCTGCCGGAGGTCGGCGGCCCGCTCGCGGCTCGTGACGATGGCTGCGATTCCGCCATTGACCGGGATCGCGCAGTCGAACAACCGAAGCGGCTCGGCGATGTAGCGGGCGGCGAAATATTGATCGCGGGTCAGCGGCTGGCGAAAGATCGCGTCGGGATTGAGCATGGCCCATTGCCGCGCTGCGACCGCGACCGACGACAGCGCTTCCTCGTTCGCGCCATAATGATCGAGATAGCGCCGCGCTGCGAGCGCGTAGATGGCGGCGCCGCCGAACAGGCCGGCGCTATAGCGCAGACCGTCTATCCCGCTTGGGCTCTTGATCCGGCCGAACGACTCGCTGGTCCGCTTTCCCGGCACGAGAGGCGCGTCGGCGAAGACACAGGCCACGGTCGTCGCGAGGCCGGCGCTCACCGCCAGCGCCGCCTGCTGTATCGCCGCGATCGCGCTCGCGCCTTCGCACAGCACAATCTCGAGCAGTGCAAGGTCGCGGAGCCCGAGGGTGCGCTGGAGGTCGAGGCCAAGGTCCTTGTCGGTCGCGGCGCTGGTCCGGCAGATCAGCAGGCCGTCCAGCGCCTGCCGGGTGAGGCCAGCGTCGGCCAGCGCGTCGAGCACCGCGAGTCGTGCCAGCTCGCGCGCCGGCGGAGTCGCCTCACGGGTGATCCCGGCTTTGCCGAGCCCCGCAATCGAGGCATTGATCGCTGCGGCGGGCATGCTCGCTCAGATGAGGAAGGAGAGGTTGCCGATCGGCTCCTCGCCGTTCACCAGGTGGACGGTCTTGGCCTTGATCCGGAAACCCTTGCCCTCCCGAGCGAGCCGGTGGGTCGTCCTGCCGCCCCATAATGTGAGCGTACCCCGCCGCGATTCGACCAGGATGAAGTTCGACCTCACTTCCGTATCTGCGCCGTCGGGATGAATCTCGATGTTCGAGATCAGCCGCCGCAATTTCGATTGGGGCGCCTGCGAATGCCTCAGGCCGGTCTTGAGCTGGCGGATCCGGCTCGCGAGGCGCGCGCGATTGTCGTAGATGTAGGACACTTCTCGCTCCGGGTCGGCGCCCTCGCGCATCGG
>JAQGLD010000305.1 GCA_028293055.1 Alphaproteobacteria bacterium | reverse complement strand
GGCCCTCGAGGTAGAAATGCTCCTGCCCGCCCATCGCGACCCGGCCCGACAGGCGGTGCGGCGCCGCCCCGATCGCCGCTTCGGCATCGCCCCGGCGCATGGTCTGGCTGGGCTCGATCAGCGAGTGCGCCGTTGCGGCCTCGGCGATCGTGATCAGCGCAGCGCGCGGCTCGACGACCGCCTTGCCCAGCCTGGCGGCAGAGCGCGCCGCCCGGTAGCTGGTCGCAGCGACGAGGAACAAGGGCTGGCCGGGATAGAGTATCTCGCCGTCGGCGAGCAGCCGGTCGTCCCCGGCGACCGGGCTGACATCATTGGCGCCGGGAATGTCGGCGGCGGTGAAGACCGCGACCACCCCCGGAGCGGCGCGGACCGCGTCGAGATCGAGCGTCACGAGTGTGGAATGGCCGTCGCTGGCATGGCCGAAGGCGCAGTGGAGCAGACCGGGCGGCTCGGGCAGATCGTCGACATAGAGAGCGGCGCCCGCGACATGGAGGTCGGCGCTGTCGTGACGCAGCGGCTGATGGACGGCGCCTGGCTGGATCGGATCGGCTTCAGACATCAGCCAGGCTCGGAATATCGCCCTGCCGCTCGTACCAGAGGCGGCGCAGCACATTGGCGGCGGCCTCCAGCCGATATTCGGCCGAACCGCGCAGATCGTCGAGCGGAGAGAAATCCTCGCGAAGCGCTCCCGCCGCCGCTTCGATCGTCTCGAGCGTCCACGGCCTGGAGCTGAGCGCAGCCTCGCAGCGCGGCGCCCGAGCGGGAATCCCGGCCATTCCGCCGAACGCGACCCGTGCTTCACCGATCGTGCCGTCGTGGATCGGCAGGACGAAGGCTGCGCAAAGGCTGGAAATATCGCTATCCTGGCGCTTGGACAGCTTGACGATGCGGACCAGGGCCTTAGCCGAGGGGCGCGGGATATGGACCTCTTCCACCCACTCACCGGGCGCGCGATCCTGCTCGCCATAAGCAAGGAAGAAGCTTTCGAGCGGGATCGTCCGGCGCGCCTCGCCGCGGCGGAGGGTCAATGTCGCGCCGAGCGCGATCAAGGCCGGCGGCATGTCGCCGATCGGCGAACCGTTGGCGATATTGCCGCCGATCGTGCCGGCATTGCGGACCTGGAGCCCGCCGATCCGCCTGACCAGCTCGCCGAGATCGGGATGGAGGCGGAACAGCGCGCCGGCCGCTTCGGAATAACGCACGCTCGCGCCCAGGGTGAGGCCGTCCGGCTGTTCCTCGATCCGCTTCAGCTCGGGCACATCGGCGACAAAGGTCAGCGAGGGAAGCTCGCGTAGCTGCTTGGTGACCCACAGCCCGACGTCGGTCGCCCCGGCGACGATCCGCGCTTCGGGATGCTCGACCTGGTGCGCCGCCAGCTGGTCGGCACTGCGTGGCACGAACGCCTCGCGCACGCTGCCGCTCTCCGGATCGGCAAAGCGAAGCAACAGCGGATCGCAGCGCCGAAGCGCCTTGAGCGAAGCGGCCAGCTCTGGATCGGGAGCTGCCGGTCGCGGCGGATTGGCCTCGCCGGCCGCGAGGATCGGGCCATAGCCGGTGCAGCGGCACAGATTGCCGGCGATGACATCCCCGACCGCCAGGCCCTCGGTCCCCTCGGCGGCGATGCTTCGCGCATAAAGCGACATCACGAAGCCGGGAGTGCAGAAGCCGCATTGCGATCCGTGGCCGTCGGCCAGGGCCTGCTGTACCGGGTGTAACCTGCCGTCCCTCGACAGGCTTTCCACCGTCATCAGCGCCTTGCCGTCCAGCATCGGCAGCAGCAGGATGCAGGCATTGACCGCGCGCCAGCGCACGACATCGTCCTCGCCCAGGCTGGCCAAGGCCACCGTGCAGGCACCACAATCGCCCTCCGCGCAGCCTTCCTTGGTGCCGGTCCGGCGCAGGCGGTAGCGAAGATGATCGAGCAATGTGCCGGTCGGATCAGGGTCGGCGATCTCGATCACTTCGCCGTCGAGCAGGAAGCGGATCATTTCCGAGTCCCCGCCCCGATCCAGGCGCCGAGACGGTCGCGCTCGGCCCGGGTCATGCCGGTGGCATTGCCGAGCGGCATCACCCTGGTGTCGACCGCCATCGCCTTGATCCGGCCCGAGGCGGCGCGGATATGGTCGTAGCTGTCCAGCTTCACCCCCTTGGGCGGGTTCGGGACATTGTGACACGCCGCGCAGCGGCTGGCGATGATCGCTTGGGCCTCGGCGAAGGTGGCCGGTCCGGAGCTCGCGGCGGGGGCGGACGCTTGCCGCTTCTCGAGGGTGACATAGGCAGCGCTGGCGAGGCCGAGCACGACCGACACCGCGATCGCTCCGCCGAATGGCCGGCCGCGGCCTCTCAGGTTGAAGATATGACGCACCGCGATCCCGGTCAGCCCGAGCAGCGCCAGTACCAGCCAGGGCCGGTCGGCGCCGTAGGTCATCGGATAATGCGGGCTGATCATGATGAAAAGCACCGGCAGGGTCATGTAATTGTTGTGGAGCGAACGCTGCTTGGCCTGCGCTCCGAGCGCCGGATCGGGCGTCCGGCCGGCGATGAGGTCGGCCACCACCTTGCGCTGGTTGGGGATGATGACGACGAAGACATTGGCGACCATCACCGTGCCGATCATCGCCCCGATATGAAGATAGGCTGCCCGCGAGCTGAACAAAGCGTCGAGCGTCCAGGCGGACCAGAGCAGGAAGACGAACCAGAACAGGCCGATGACGAGATTGCCGGCCTGCGCCATCGAGCGGCAGAGCAGTTCGTAGACCAGCCAGCCGACCGCGATCGCGCCGAGACCGATCGCGATCGCCACGCCCGGGCTCAGATCCGCCTTGGCCGGATCGATCAGGAAGCTTTGCGCGCCGACATAATAGACCAGGACGAGCAGGGAGAAGCCGCTGATCCAGGTGAAATAGGCCTCATATTTGAACCAGTGGAGCTGGTCCGGCATCTGGCTCGGCGCGACCTGGTATTTCTGGTTGTGGTAGAAGCCGCCGCCGTGGACCGACCACAATTCTCCCGAGGCTTCGCCCTCGGCCGGCTTGATCAAATGGTTGTCGAGCCAGACGAAATAGAAGGACGAGCCGATCCAGGCGATTCCGGTGGTGAGGTGCAGCCATCTAATGGCGAGATTGAGCCATTCGGCCACATCGAACGCCATCTAGCTGCCCCGATAGGTCGAGTAAGCGTAAGGCGAGACGAGCAAGGGCACGTGATAATGACCGCCCTCCGCGCTGATCCCGAATTCGACCGTGACCCCATCGAGAAAGGGCGGATCGGGCAAGGCGACACCGGAAGCGCGGAAATAATCGGCTACCGCGAAACGGATCGCATAGGCGCCAGCCGCGAGGTCCCTTTGCGCAAGATCGGGGCAGCGGCCGTCGGCATTGGTCGCCCCGCGTGCGATCTCGCCCCCCGGCCCGCTCAGCACCAGCGCCATGCCTGCGGCCGGGCGGCCGTGCATCGTGTCGAGGACATGGGTGGAGAGGCTGCTCACGCCATGTCCTCCAGCCGCAGCCGGACGATCTCGCCAATCTGTTCGATCGCGGTCGCGATCTCGCTGTCGCGGTCGTTGGTGAGGCGGCTTTCCATGGCGGCGAGGATGCCCGCCTTGTCGGTCAG
Source organism: Alphaproteobacteria bacterium (assembly GCA_028293055.1). Lineage (GTDB taxonomy): Bacteria > Pseudomonadota > Alphaproteobacteria > Sphingomonadales > Sphingomonadaceae > Allosphingosinicella. The sequence continues at coordinate 1,535 of JAQGLD010000305.1, read as the reverse complement.
GCGCACGCAGATAATGAAAGGAAAGCCGAATTTGGCTGAATAGGACGCGTTGAGCATGTGGAAACGCTCGAACTCCCGCGGGGTCATCCGGTCCAGCCCGGCGCTCGCCTGCTCGGCGGCCGAAGCGTCCGTCAGGCTCCCGTCGATCGCCGCCTTTCCCGCCAGCTCGGGATGGGCGCGGATCAGTGCGAGCTGCTCCGCGGGGGTGGCATCCTGAACGACCTGCATCAGGCCGGCATGCATATCCGGCATGGGCAGCCGTTCCGCGGCGCGCTCGACCACCCAGGGACTATGTTCGAACAAGGCGCCGTAGCGGGCGATGAAGGCCTCGCTTTCCGCAACTTCAGTCATTTGTCGCTCCTGAAAAGGAGCGCTTCACGACCCGATACCGCCGAGCGAAACCCGTCCGAACAGCCGCAGCCGGCTGACTCCACCATCGGGAATGATGATTAGCCGCACGAAGCGAACGGGGCCGAGATCGGCAAGGCCGTCGCGAAACACATGAATCGTGTCCGCCTCCAGCTTGCTTTCGCCGAGCAGCAACGGCCAGCCCTCCGCCTGGGCGGCGATCTCCTCCGGAGATCCCTCTGCATTGGCGGAGGCCTGGAGGAAACAGCGGTCCGGATAATTGCCCTTGAAGTGCGCAGTGTCGACGACGACTTCGTCGATCCGACCCGAAGTCCCGAGCTCGAGCACGGCCCAGTCATGACCCGGCTCGCGACGCCGGCGTGTCTCCCAGCCGTCGCCCATATTGATTCCGCGGCCCGGCGCGGTGAGATTTTCGACCCGGCCATAATGCTCGTTATTCGCGAGGATGCCCCGCCCGCCATTCTCCATCGCCAGCAGGTCGATCCGCGCATCGTCGGGGACGGTCGACCAGTCCTTGGCCACTCGCCCCCAGATCCTCAGCCGGGCGACTCCGCCGTCCGGGAAGATGTGCAGGCGGACATGGGTCACCGGCCCGTCATGGGCGATCGGGACATAGATTCGGTCGTCACCGTTGAGCGCGAGACGCCCGGTCACATTGGTCCATCCGGCCTGGTCGTCCGGAACCGCGGCATCGCTGCTGCACACCTCGATCTCCGCCCCCGGCGGGTAATTGCCGGTGAAATGGCTCGTATCCACCTCGAACCCGGCGACGAGCCCCGGAACGCCAAGCCGGACCACGCACCAATCATGGCCGGGCATCCGCTTGCGCCGGCTCTCCCAACCGTCCATCCACTTGCCGTTGTCATCATATTTGCCGGGGAGGAAGACCGGATCGGACGGGTCGATCAGTCGCGACTTTTCGGCGAAGAAATCGTCGGTCGCATAAACCACCTCCGAACCAAGCCGGGGTTGGGCGAGATCGATATGGTGCCGGCGCAGATCGTCGAACCGGCTCATGCGACGCCCCCCACGGGATGCCTCTCCCGCCAGTGCCGCGCGATGTCGACGCGCCGGCAGAACCAGACATCCTGGTGCCCGGCGGCGTGGCGCAGGAATCGCTCGAGGCCGGCCATCTTGCCCGGCCGCCCGGCGAGGCGGCAGTGGAG
>JAQGLD010000249.1 GCA_028293055.1 Alphaproteobacteria bacterium | reverse complement strand
TGTCCTTTCGCCTCCGGAGCGGCGAACCGGGCCGGGCGGGAGTGACGGCCCCTCCTGCAAGCGGGAGGGGATGACTCAATCCCGGCTCCACCGCGCGAAGATCGCGGTTGGGAGAAGCAGGCCGCGGGCTTCCTCGCGGACGGCCATGTCGCCGCATTCGACTCGGCCGCCGAGATCGGCCATCGCCTGGCGAAGCAACTCGCCGATCGCCAGCGCCGACATGCGGACCGCATAGACGGTGAGAACCAGGAAGCGGCTGTCCTGGTCGAGCAATTTGCGGCAGTCGGCGATCAGGCCGGGCAGGCCTTCCTCGAGCTTCCAGATCTCGCCAGTCGGGCCGCGGCCATATTTGGGCGGATCGAGGATGATGCCGTCGTAGCGACGGCCGCGCCGGACCTCGCGGGCGGTGAACTTGGCGGCATCGTCGACCATCCAGCGGATCGGAAGATCGGACATACCGGACAGGCGCGCATTCTCCTTGGCGGCCTCGACCGACTTCTTCGAAGCATCGACATGAACGATCCTGGCCCCCTTCGCCGCCATGGCGAGGCTGCCGACCCCGGTATAGCCGAACAGGTTGAGCGCCTCTTTGCGCTCCCCCAGGCGGTCGCGCATCCACGCCCATTGCGGGGCCATGTCGGGGAAGAAAGCGAGGTGGCGGAAGGGCGTGCATTGGGCGCGGAAGCGCACTTCCTCCCAGCCCAGCTCCCAACCCTCTGCCGGGACCGGGCGATCGAAGATCCAGCGCCCGCCGCCCTCCTCGTCGGAGCCGGGCAGGAACTCGCCGTCGGCATTCCAGACTGCTCCGGAAGGTGCCCACATCGCCTGCGGTTCGGGCCGGATGAAGCGAAACCGGCCGTAGCGCTCGAGCTTGCGGCCATGGCCCGAATCGACCAGCCCGTAATCGCGCCAGGGCTCGCCGACCAAAGTGTGGAGCGTGTCCTCACCCGCCCTCTCCCCGGGGGAGAGGGAGTTCATGCGGCGCGGACGGCCGGGAAGCCGATCGTGGCGCGGGCGCGAGCGCCGGAAAGCATCTTCTCGCCGGCGGCTGCGACCTGGTCGAGGGTCACCGCCTGGAGCTCGGCAATGACTTCGGCGGGCTCGACAAGGCGGCCATAGACCGCAAGCTGGCGGGCGAGATAATGGGTCTGTCCCCACGGGCTTTCGACCGACATCAGCAGGCCGGCGCGCGCCTGGGTGCGCACCCGCTCGACCTCGCGCTGGGTCAAAGTCGCCGGCGCAGCAGCGATGATCTCCTCGACCAGCTGGGCAGCGGCGGCGGATTCGCGCCGCGCAGTGGCGGCATAAATGTAGAAGAGGCCGGCATCGGCATAAGGCTGGAGCTGCGAATAGACCGAATAAGCCAGGCCGCGATCCTCGCGCACCTGCTGGAACAGGCGCGAGGACATGCCACCGCCGACAATGTCGGAGAAGAAACGGGCTGCGAAATAATCCTCGTCGCGCTGGGCGGGCGCCGCGAAGCCGAGCGCGAAATGCGCCTGGTCGGCCGCGGCGCGACCGACCCGGGTACCGCCCGTGAAGCGTCCGGCCTCCGGAGCCTCGAGGCTGCCGAGCGGGAGATCGCCGAACCGCGCGGCGGCGAGGGCGACGACCTCGTCATGGTCGACCTTGCCAGCTGCGACGAGATGAAGGCTGGCGGCGCGGTAGCCCTGCTCGCGCCAGGCGTGGAGATCGGCGATCGTGATTGCCTCGATCGTCGCTTCCTCGCCGAGCACGGCGCGGCCGAGCGCCTGATCGGCGAAGGCCGCGGACCAGAGATCGTCGAAGATGATGTCGGACGGCGTGTCGCGCGCCTCGCCGAGCTCCTGGAGGACGACATCCTTCTCGCGCTCGAGATCGGCCGAGTCGAAATGCGGCTTGAGGATCATGTCCGAGACCAGTTCGACCGCGAGCGGAACATGCTCGGCGAGAACGGTCGCGGTGAAATTGGTGCCGTCGCGATCGGTGCAGGCGTTGAGGTCTCCGCCGACATCCTCGATCGCTTCGCTTATCTCGCGCGCCGAGCGGCCGCCGGCGCCCTTGAACACCATATGCTCGAAAAGGTGCGCGATGCCGTTGAGCCGCGGGGACTCATGGCGCGAGCCGGCATCCGCGTAGAGGCCGACCGCTGCGGTCTCGACTCCGGGCATATGGCGAGTGGCGACCCGTAGGCCGTTGGGAAGGGTGGTGAGCTTCATGTAGAGCCGAGTTAGGGTTTCCCTGCCCCCGGGGCAACCGGTCGACGTCGCCGCCGTAGCGCGAGGCCGTAGATGATCAGGGCGGTGAGCGCGAAGCAGAACCATTGCACCGCATAGGCGATGTGGTTGTTGGGCAGGTCCTCGGGAGTGCCGGCCTCGCTTGGCTGGAGGCCGGGAGCGGCCCTGTCGGCGACCAGGCGGATCTTGTGCTTGCGGTCCGGGACGATGACTCCGCCGACCGCTCCGCCCTTCCAGGCGGGATCGCCCGACAGCGTCGACCAGCCGATATCGACCTCCATCCCGGGTCCCTCGGCGCCGCCCGTGCGGCACGAGGCGATGTGGCTCCAGCCCGGCTCGTCCTTGAGGTTGCGTCCTGCGATCGCGCGCCACGACACCACCTGCAGGCAGAAGCCGTTGGCGCGCCGATAGAGGCTGCGCTGGTCGCCGAATGCGGGCCAGGCGATCGGCGGGAGGTGCGCATTGGCGTGGTAGCGCGCGATCAATTCCTTCTTCTCCGCAGCGCGGTGGATCTGCCAGATTCCCAGCCAGACCATCAGGCCGGCGGCTGCGAGGACGATCAGAGTCGGAAGGATCGGGATTCGCTTCATGGTTCGTCCGTAATCCGGCCTTCGGCCGCTTCGTGTCGATATTCGAGCGCCAGCAGCAGGGCCTTGGCCACGCGCAGCGATCCGATCACCGCGAGCGTGGTCAGCGGCAGCCAGAGCAGGATATGAACCCAGAAAGGCGGGTGCGCACCGAGCTCGAGCGCGATGGCGAGGCCGGTGATCACGGCCCCGATGACCAGGATCAGCAAGGCGGCGGGGCCGTCGCCGACATTGAAGGCCGAAAAATCGAGACCGCAGGACCGGCAGCGCGGCGCGAACGCGACCAGGCCCCCGAACAAAGTCCTCGCGCCGCAGCGGGGACAGAGGCCCCGGATGGCGACGAGACCGGGAGGCGGTAAATATTCTGGTTTCATCCCCGTCACTCCAGCGGAAACTGGAATCTCCCTTCTTCATTCAAAGCCAAGGAGATTCCGGCGGCCGCCGAATGACTGAGGGCGATCGTCAACCCGCGTAGGTCGCGCCCCAGCCGCCCCAGACGTAGATGCAGATGAACAGGAACAGCCAGACCACATCGACGAAATGCCAGTACCAGGCTGCCGCCTCGAAGCCGAAATGCTGCCGCGGGGTAAAGTCGCCCTTATAGGCGCGGATCAGGCAGACGGTGAGGAAGATCGTGCCGATGATGACATGGGCGCCGTGGAAGCCGGTCGCCATGAAGAAGGTCGAGGTGTAGACGTTCTGCTTGAAGGCGAACGGGGCGTGCCAATATTCCCAACCCTGGATGCTGCTGAATGTCAGGCCGAGCAGGATGGTCAGCCACAGGCCGATGATCAGGCCCTTGCGATCGTTGTGGATCAAGGCGTGGTGCGCCCAGGTCACGGTCGTTCCCGAGCAGAGCAGGATCAAAGTGTTGAGCAGGGGGAAGCCGAACGGATCGAGCACTTGCATGCCCTTGGGCGGCCAGACCCCTCCGATCGAATCGACCGCGGCCGGGAAGAGCGAGGCATCGAAGAATGCCCAGAACCAGGCGACGAAGAACATCACCTCCGATGCGATGAACAGGATCATCCCGTAGCGCAGGTGAAGCTGCACCACCGGAGTATGATCGCCGCCATGGGCCTCGCGGATCACCTGGCTCCACCAGCTGAACATCGTCCCGATCACGCCGATGATCCCGATACCCATCACATAGGGACCGCCGGAGACGCTGTGCATCCACATCACCAGGCCACCGAACAGGAACAGGGCCGAGAAGGCGCCGATCAGCGGCCAGGGGCTCGGCTCAACGAGATGGTAGGGGTGGTTCTTGGCTCCGGCCATCGCCTCTTCCTTGTCTGAATTGGGTGCGTGTCTAACCGCGGCTTTGCGGCTGGTCCACGGGGTAGAAGGTGTAGCTGAGGGTGATTTCGGTGATCTGGCGGTCGTCGGCGTCCTTGAGGATGGCGGGATCGACATAGAAGACGACCGGCATGCGCGCCTCCTCGCCAGGCTTGAGCGTCTGCTCGCTGAAGCAGAAGCACTGGATCTTGGTAAAATAACGGCCGGCCTGGGCGGGGGTCACATTGAACGCGGCAGTGCCGGTGATCGTCCGCGCCGAGAGGTTCTTGGCGTCGAAGAAGGCCATTTGGCGCTCGCCGATCGTCACCAGCTGGGTGTTCTGCTCGGGGCGGAAGCGCCATGGCAGGCTGTTCGAGACATTGGCGTCGAATCGCACCGACACCGACTTGCCAGCGACTGGTCCCGGTGCGGCCGGGCCCTTGGCGCGGCGGGTGGTGCCGTCGAAGCCGGTCGCCTCACAGAAAATTCGGTAGAGCGGCACGCTGGCATAAGCGAGGCCGAGCATCGCAAGCACGACCAGCGCCATGATTCCGGCGGTGCGTCCGTTGCGCGACGCGACGTGAGGATCGAGGACCGTCATTATGAAGCCCTCATTGGTTTATCGTCATCTTGGCAATGGTCACCGCGTAGACCAGCACCACGAAGGCGACGAGCAGCAATGCGGTGACGATCGCGCGGCTGCGCTGGCGGCGGCGCACCTCATCGTCATTGGGCTCGATCATGCCAGCATCCATCGATCGACGACCAGCATTCCGAATATTGCGAACAGATAGACGACCGAGAAAGCGAACAGCCTCTTCTCCGCCTTCATCGCGGCCGGTTCGGTCGCCTTGCTGGCCAGCACCTGCAGCGAGAGCAGGAGGAAGACCAGGCTGAGGCCGGCGGCGGCAATTCCGTAGATCGGGCCGGCGAGGCCGAGCGGCCAGGGCGCGACCGCTGCAGCGGCCATCGGCAGGGTGTAGAGCGCGATCTGCTGGCGGGTGACCCTTGGGCCCGAGACGACCGGGAGCATCGGCACTCCCGCGGCGGCATAATCGGAGCGGACGAACAGCGACAGCGCCCAGAAATGCGGCGGAGTCCACAGGAAGATCAGGGTGAAGAGCAGGACGGGGAGCAGGGTCACATCGCCGGTCACCGCCGCCCAGCCGATCAGTGGCGGGAAGGCGCCCGCGGCCCCGCCGATGACGATATTCTGGGGAGTCCGCCGCTTCAGCCACACCGTGTAGACCAGCACATAGAAAAGGATCGAGACGGCGAGGACGACGGCAGCGAACCAATTGGTCGCCATGCCCATCAGGATCACCGACAGGAAGGACAGGCCGACCCCGAAATGGAGCGCGGACTGCCGGTCCATCCGGCCGGCCGGGATTGGCCGGTTGGCGGTCCGCTTCATCTTCGCGTCGATGTCCGATTCGTACCACATGTTGAGCGCCGCGGCGGCCCCGGCGCCGAGCGCGACGCACAGGATCGCGGTGAAGGCCAGCACCGGATGGATCGGCGCCGGAGCGACCAGCAGCCCGCACAAGGCCGTATAGACGACGAGCGTCATCACCCGCGGCTTGGTGAGAGCCAGGAAATCGCGCCACTCGGCGGTGATCGGACGGGCGTTGGGCAGGGTGGTCGTATTCATTCTCATCTCTCTCCCCTCTCCTTCAGGGGAGGGGCAGGGGGTGGGGGAGTCCCGATCGTCGAACAGCACGTCGTCAAACGAGTCTCCCACCCCACGATCCCCTCCCGCAAGCGGGAGGGGAAACCTGGTCAATCGATCCGCGGCAGGGTCGAGAATTGGTGGAAGGGCGGCGGGCTGGACAGGGTCCATTCCAGCGTCGTCGCGCCCTCGCCCCACGGATTGTTGCCGACCTTGCGACCCGCTGCCAGCGTGTAGATGATGTTGACGAAGAAGAAGACCATCCCCGCCGCCATCATCATGAAGCCGATCGTCGCGATGTGATTCCAGTAGGCGAACGCGTCGGCATAATCCGGCACGCGGCGCTGCATCCCGTCCATTCCGAGGAAGTGCATCGGGAAGAAAAGCACGTTCACGCCGATGAAGAACAGCCAGAAATGAGCCTTGCCGAGCAGCTCGTTGTACATCTTGCCCGACATTTTCGGCAGCCAGTAATACCAGCCGGCGAACAGCGAGAAGACCGCCCCGAGCGACAGCACATAGTGGAAGTGGGCGACGACATAATAAGTGTCGTGGAGATTGTTGTCGACGCCGCCATTGGCGAGCACCACTCCGGTGACTCCGCCGACCGTGAACATGAAGATGAAGCCGAGCGCCCAGAGCATCGGAGTCTCGAAGGTGAGCGAGCCGCCCCACATCGTCGCGATCCATGAGAAGATCTTGATGCCGGTCGGCACCGCGATCACCATCGTCGCGGCGGTGAAGTACATCTTGGTGTTCACGTCGAGGCCGACGGTGAACATGTGGTGGGCCCAGACGACGAAGCCGATCACTCCGATCGCGACCATGGCATAGGCCATGCCGAGATAGCCGAAGACCGGCTTGCGGCTGAACGTCGCGACCACCTGGCTGATCATGCCGAAGCCGGGCAGGATCATGATGTAGACCTCGGGATGGCCGAAGAACCAGAAGAGATGCTGGTAGAGGATCGGATCGCCGCCTCCGGACGCGTCGTAGACATGCGTTCCGAAATTGCGGTCGGTGAGCAGCATGGTGATCGCCCCGGCGAGAACCGGAAGCGCGAGAAGCAGCAGGAAGGCGGTGACCAGAACCGACCAGACGAACAACGGCATTTTGTGCAGCGTCATGCCCGGCGCGCGCATGTTGAAGATGGTGGTGATGAAGTTGATCGCGCCCAAAATAGACGAGGCTCCGGCAAGATGGAGCGCGAAGATCGCCATGTCGACCGCAGGCCCTGTCGAGCCCGATGTCGAGAGCGGCGCATAGACCGTCCAGCCGGTGCCCGCGCCATTGCCGGTGCCGCCGGGGACCAGAGTCGATCCGAGCAGCAGCAGGAAGGCGGGAACGAGCAGCCAGAAGCTGATATTGTTCATCCGCGGAAAGGCCAGGTCTGGCGCGCCGATCATCAGCGGCACGAACCAGTTGCCGAAGCCCCCGATCATCGCCGGCATGACCATGAAGAAGACCATGATCAGGCCGTGCGCGGTGATCAGCACGTTCCAAAGATGGGTCGCCTCGTCCATCGTCGCGCCGGCGCCGGCCCATTGCTGCAGATACTGGATGTGCGGCTGGGCGAGCTCGGTGCGCATCAGGCCCGAGATCGAGCCGCCGATGATCCCTGCGATGATCGCGAAGATCAGGTAGAGGGTGCCGATATCCTTGTGGTTGGTCGACATGAACCAACGGACGAAGAAGCCGGGTACGTGTTCGGCATCGTGATGATGTGCGTCGTGCGCATCATGGGCCTCGAAATGGGTGGCGTTGGCGGTGGTGTCGGTCATGTCAGATTCCGCGGCTGGAAGTGGCCTGGCTCTGGCTCGTCACCGGCGGTTTCGCGGTGCCTGCAGAGGTCGGTTCGGTGGCTTGCGACCCGGCGGCCGGAGCTGGCTGCGGGTTGGTGATCGGCGAGGTCGCGGTTGCGTCGCCGTTCACCGGCTTGGCCTGGCCTGGCATGGTGCCGCCCTTGGACTTGACCCAGGCCGCGAACTGCGCCGGAGTGACGACCTCGACCGCGATCGGCATGAATCCGTGGCGCGCGCCGCAGAGCTCGACGCACTGGCCGTAATAGAGGCCTGGGCGATCGACCTTGAACGAGGTCTCGTTGAGACGGCCCGGAACGGCGTCCATCTTGACCCAGAAAGCGGGGACCCCCCAGCTGTGGATGACGTCGGAGGCGGTGACGATCACTTTCACTTCCGCTCCGGCCGGCACCACCATGCGCTCGTCGACTCCGAGCAGGCGCGGCTCACCGCGCTTCTTGTCGTCGGCCTCGGAAAGGATGTTGGAGACGAGCTCGAACCCGCCATTGTCGGGATAGGAATAGGTCCAATACCATTGGTTGCCGGTAACCTTGACGGTCAGATCGGCCTTTGGCGGCGAATATTGGTGGCTGAGCAGCTTGATCGACGGAACCGCGATCGCGAGCAGGATCAGCACCGGAACCAGGGTCCAGACGATCTCGATCATCGTATTGTGGGAGGTGCGCGACGGCACGGGATTGGCGGACCGCCGGAAACGGACGATCACATAGAGCATGAGAAGCAGAACGAAGAGGGTGACGAGCGTGATGATCGGCATCAGGATCCAATTGTGGAACCAGAGCGCCTCCCTCCCGATCGGGGTGAACTGGTCCTGGAAGCCGATGCGTCCGTCCGGCTGGCCGATGCCAGGGGTCGGCGAGGCGTGCGGCAGGTTCGTCGCCGCCGGTCCCGTTGCTGCCGGAGTGGTGGCTGCGGCGGCGGCACCCGCATTCGGGCCCGAAATCGCCTCCGGTTGAGCCGGTGCTGCCTGGGACCGGGCGCTGATCGCATCGGACGGCGGCGCCGATTTCGTCGCGGCCGCCGGCGCTGACGCAGCCGACTGGGCAGGCGCGGCCGCCGGAAGCATCGCGAGTGCGGCGGCAGCGGCAAAAATCTTGAGCAGAGTCTTCATCTAAACCCCTGTTGTCACCCCGCACGGAGCTGCTGGATCGTGCCCGTGACGGCGGAATGCGCGGGCCTTATAGGCAGGCCATACCCGCTCCATCAAGCGCCGCGTTGGCCCTCCTTGATGACGCGGGCGGGCAGCCCTAATCAGGCCGGCGCCCGGAAGGACTCGAAACGATGACCGAAGACGAGATACTGGATGAGTTTCGGGCCGCCGACGCCCTGCTCGAGGGTCATTTCATCCTCTCCTCCGGCCTCCACAGCCCGCGTTACCTGCAATGCGCGCGAGTGCTGATGGACCCGAAGCGCGCCGCCCGCCTGGCCTCGGCGATCGTCGCGACGATGCCGCGCACGCTGCGCAGCCGGATCGAGATCGTCGTCTCGCCGGCCATGGGGGGAATCATCGCCGGGCACGAAATGGCGCGGGCGCTTGGAGTCGAGGCCTTGTTCGTCGAGCGGCCGACCGGCACGTTCGAGCTCCGCCGCGGCTTCCGCCTCAGGCCCGGCCAGAAGGTGCTGCTCGTCGAGGATGTGGTGACCACCGGCCTGAGCTCGCGCGAGGCGATGAAGGCGATCGCGCAGGCCGGGGGCGAGGTGATCGCGGCTGCGGCCCTGGTCGACCGGTCGGGCGGGGGTGCCGATCTAGGAGTGCCATTCTATCCCTTGATTCGGCTGAGCGTCCCCTCCTACCCGGCCGACGCCTTGCCGCCCGAGCTTCGATCCATCCCGGCCGAGAAGCCCGGAAGCCGGAAAGCCGCGTGACCGCCAGGCTCCGCGCCACGGCCGAAGGCCGCCTGCGACTGGGAGTCAATATCGACCATGTCGCGACCATCCGGAACGCGCGCGGCGATTCCTATCCGGACCCGGTACGCGCCGCCTTGCTCGCCGCCGAGGCGGGCGCGGACGGGATCACCGCCCATCTCCGCGAGGACCGTCGCCACATTACGGACGACGACATCGCGCGGCTGAGCGAGGGGCTTTCGATCCCGCTAAACCTCGAAATGGCGGCTACCGACGAGATGCTCGCAATCGCGTTGCGCCACCGCCCCCGGGCCGCCTGCATCGTTCCCGAAAAGAGGGAGGAGATCACCACCGAGGGCGGGCTCGACGCGGCGCGCCACCACAATCATCTCGCCCATTATGTCGACCAGCTCGGCCAAGCGGGCATCCGGGTCAGTCTGTTCATCGAGCCAGATCCGGCGCAGATCGAGGCTGCGATCCGGCTCGGCGCTCCGGTCGTCGAGCTGCATACCGGGCGCTACGCCCATCTCGACGGAGAGGCGCGAGCGGTCGAGCTGCGCAGGCTCGCCGACGCCGCCGCGCTCGCGGTGAAGAACGGCATCGAGCCCCATGCGGGCCATGGCCTGACCTTCGACAATGTCGTGCCGGTCGCCGCCATCCCGCAATTTCGGGAGCTCAATATCGGGCACTTCCTGATCGGCGAGGCGATCTTCTCTGGTCTCGGCGACACCGTCCGCAGGATGCGCGCGCTGATGGACGAAGCGCGGGGATGAGATTTGCGCGCCAACGTCATCCCGGCGAAGGCCGGGATAGCGTGATCGAAGGTCACGGACCGGCTCGACGAGGCCCCGGCCTTCGCCTGTGTGACGGCCTGTCGGGGCCGTCATGATCATCGGCATCGGCTCCGACCTGTGCAATATCGAGCGCATCCAGAAATCGCTCGATCGCTTCGGCGATCGGTTCATCGCCCGGGTGTTCACCGATGTCGAACGGGCCAAGGCCGAGGGCCGTCCTTTCACCCGCGCCGGCACCTATGCCAAGCGCTTCGCGGCGAAGGAGGCTTTCTCCAAGGCGGTCGGCACGGGTTTCAAGCGGGGCGTCTTCATGCGCGACATCGGCGTGGTCAACGCACCGTCGGGCGCTCCGACCCTGCTTCTTACAGGCGGCGCCAAGGCGAGACTTGACGCCTTGATGCCGGAAGGCCACTTCGCCGAGGTCCATTTGACGATGACCGACGACCACCCTTGGGCCCAGGCCTTCGTGATCATCACCGCAATTCCTTCGTAGGAGCACAGGGTAAGCCGCCGCGATCCCGCCACGTCCATGACCCAATCGACCCCCCAGACGCCGGACGCTCCGGCCCAGACCGAGACGCAGAAGCCGGGCACCGACTGGTGGGCCGAGATCAAGGCGATCTTCTGGCTGGTCCTCGCGGTGCTCGCCTTCCACAGCTTCATCGCCAAGCCGTTCTACATCCCGTCGGAATCGATGATGCCGATCCTGCTAAAGGGCGACCGGTTGGTGGTCACCAAATTCCCCTACGGCTGGTCCTGGGTCAGCCCGAGCTTCCATGTCCTGCCGCCATTCCATGGGCGGCTTTTCGGCCGCATGCCCAAGCGCGGGGATGTCGTCATCCTCACTCCGCCGGGCCGCACCGAGGATTACATCAAGCGGGTGATCGGAATTCCCGGCGACACGATCGAGATGATCGACGGCCAGCTCTTCCTCAACGGAGTCGCGGTGAAGCGCGAGCGTCGGCCGGACACGATGATTCCGATCGACGACAATGTCCCCTGTCCTTCCAACAGTTTCGGCGATCACCAGGCGACCGGCCCGGACGGCAAGCTCTATTGCCGCCTGCCGGTGGTGCGCGAGACCCTTCCGACCGGCGTGAGCTACGACACGATCGACGAGGGCCCCTCGCCGGTCGACAATGTCGCCAAGGTCGTCGTGCCGGCCGGCCATGTCTACCTGATGGGCGACAATCGCGACGATTCTGCCGACAGCCGGGTCTCGCTGAGCGACGACGGCCTCGGCGGTCCGGTGCCGTGGGAGAATATCGGCGGCCGCGCCGAATTCATCACCTTCTCCTATGACGGATCGTCGACCTGGCTCAACCCGATCAGCTGGTTCAGCGCGCTTCGCGGCGGCCGTGCCGGCGACTCGTTGCGCGGTCACGAAACCAGGCCGCAGTGAGCGACGGTCCCGAATATCGGGACGAGGAACGGGGCCCGAGCGAGTTTCGCGATCCCTTGATCCGCCAGGAAGCGAAGAAGGCTGCCGTGTGGCTCGGCCTGGCGATATTCCTGCTCGGGCTGTTCGCGCTCGCCCAGCCCCTGCTGCTCATCCTTGCCGGCATCGTCTTCGCAGCCATTCTCGACGGCGGAACCCGCCTGCTCGGCCGAATGCTTCCGATCGCACGCGGCTGGCGGCTGGCGATCGTCGCCCTGGCCGGGTTCGGCTTCCTGATCTGGACCTTCTATTTCGCCGGAGTGACCCTGGTCGCCCAGGCCGAGGGACTGCGCCAGTTGCTCACGACGGAGGTCGACCGGATCCTGGCCTGGGCCAATCGTCTCGGCCTGGTCGAGGGCACAGTCAGGCTCGACCAGATCGGCGGCCAGCTGAGCGGCCAGCTGATGGGAAGCCTGGGCCGACTGACCTCCGCAGTCGGCACCGCCGTCGGCGCGCTGACCTCGATCGTGATGATCCTGGTGATCGGAATCTTCATCGCGATCGAGCCCCGACTCTACGAGCGAGGCTTCGCTTGGATGCTTCCGATGCGCAGCCGCGAGCATTTCTACGGCACCACCTCCATGATGGGCCATACGTTGCGGCGGCTGATGGCAGGCCGGCTCACCGGAATGGCGGTCGAGGGAATCGGCACCTGGCTGCTGCTGCTCGCCGGCGGTGTGCCGATGGCGGCCCTGCTCGGCCTGATCACCGGGATTCTCGCCTTCCTGCCCAATATCGGCGCGATCGTCTCCGGCGTGCTGATCGTGCTGGCCGGGTTCAGCGCCAGCCCGGAGCATGGAATGTGGGCGATCGCGGTCTATCTCATCGTCCAGACCGTCGACGGCTATCTGATCGTTCCCTATGTCGCCCGGCGCACCGTCGACCTCGCTCCCGCTTTGGTGCTCGGCGCCCAGCTGCTGTTCGGAGCCCTGTTCGGAATCATGGGGCTGATGCTCGCCGATCCGATCGTGGCGATGATCAAGGTCGCGCTCGAGCGCAAGTCGAAGCAGGACGGGGAGCTCGCCGCCGGGACTCCGGCCGGCCTGCTTTAGCGCGCTGCCCGAACGGCCGCTGGCTCAGCCGCCGTGCGTGCTGCCGCGAATACCCTGCAGATCCGGCCACTGCTCGCGCGAGGTCCGGGCGATCTAGTCCTACTGTGCCTTGGCGTGGGAGACCTACCATTCTCCGCCGCCCGCTTTTACCGCTGGCGGCGACGAGGATGAAAGCGGCGGGATCAGTGCCCGGCCGGCTCCGCGCCCCCGGGGGCCCCGC
>JAQGLD010000232.1 GCA_028293055.1 Alphaproteobacteria bacterium | reverse complement strand
GGACGATTACCCCGACCAGCTCGCCCCGCGCCTGCTCGACAGGTAGGATCTCGAGCACGTCTTCGGCCGTCAACGGCTCGAAATAGAGCCGGTCCGACGTGTCATAGTCGGTCGAGACCGGCTCCGGGTTGCAGTTGATCATGATCGTTTCGAGCCCCGCTTCGGCGAGCGCGTAGCAGGCGTGGCAGCAGCAATAATCGAACTCGATCCCCTGCCCGATCCGGTTCGGGCCGCCGCCGAGGATGACGACCTTGCGCCGGTCGCTGGGCTGACTCTCGTCCTCGGGGGCGCCGAAGCTCGGCGCCTCGTAGGTCGAGTACATATAGGGCGTCTTCGCCTCGAACTCACCAGCGCACGTATCGATGCGCTTGAACACCGGGCGGACTCCGAGCCGGTGGCGGAGCGAGCGCACCTCGTCTTCGGTCGTCGCTCCGGCCATCGCCTTGACCGCGTCGTGAATCAGGCCGTGCGAGCGCGCCACCATCTTGCCGAAGGCTCGATCGGGCAAATTGGCAGAGCGGACCGCGAGCTCGGCGAGCCTCTTGTCGGAAAAGCCCATTGCCTTGAGCCGGCGAAGCCCTTCCCTCTCGTTGGGCAGGCCGTTGCGGCAGACGTCGTCCTCGGCCTCGACGATCTCCTGGATGCGTTCGAGGAACCAGGGGTCGTATTTGGTGATCGCATGGATCTCGGCCACGCTCAGCCCTTCGCGAAGGGCCTGAGCCGCCACGAGCAGCCGGTCGGGAGTCGGCCTGGCAAGCGCAGATTCGATATCGGCCCTGGCCGCGCCGTATAGGGCTTTGACCCCGTCGAGCCCGGTCAGCCCTGTCTCGAGACTGCGCAGCGCCTTCTGCAGGCTCTCGTGGAAGTTGCGGCCGATCGCCATCGCCTCGCCGACCGACTTCATAGCGGTCGACAGCAACGGCGATGATCCCTTAAACTTCTCGAAGGTGAAGCGCGGGATCTTGGTGACGACATAGTCGATCGTCGGCTCGAAGCTGGCCGGGGTCGCGCCGGTAATGTCGTTCTGGATCTCGTCCAGCGTGTAGCCGACCGCGAGCTTGGCGGCGACCTTGGCAATCGGGAACCCTGTCGCCTTGGAGGCGAGCGCCGAAGAGCGGCTGACCCGCGGATTCATCTCGATCACGACGAGCCGGCCGTCGGCGGGATTGACCGCGAACTGCACGTTCGACCCGCCGGTCTCGACCCCGATCTCGCGCAGGCAAGCGATGCTTGCATTGCGCATGATCTGATATTCCTTGTCGGTCAGGGTCAGCGCCGGGGCGACCGTGATCGAATCCCCGGTGTGGATGCCCATCGGATCGACATTCTCGATCGAGCAGATGATGATGCAATTGTCGTTGCGGTCGCGAACGACTTCCATCTCATATTCCTTCCAGCCGAGCACCGATTCCTCGATCAGCACTTCGGTGGTCGGCGAGGCGTCGAGCCCGCTGGCGACGATCTCGACGAATTCCTCCTTGTTGTAGGCGATGCCGCCGCCTGTCCCGCCCAAGGTGAAGCTCGGGCGGATGATCGCCGGCAGGCCGACCGCATCGAGCGCGCGCATCGCATCGTCGAGGCTGTGCGCAATCTCGGAGCGCGGGCTCTCCAGCCCGATCTTCTCCATCGCTTCGCGGAACTTCAGCCGATCCTCGGCCTTCTCGATCGCCTCGGCGTCCGCGCCGATCATCTTCACTCCATATTTCTCGAGCGTGCCGTCCTTCCACAGCGCGAGCGCGGTGTTGAGCGCGGTCTGACCGCCCATTGTCGGAAGCACCGCGTCGGGACGCTCCTTCTCGATGATCTTGGTGACGAACTCCGGGGTGACCGGCTCGACATAGGTCGCATCGGCAAGCTCGGGATCGGTCATGATCGTCGCCGGGTTGGAATTGACCAGGACGATCCGATAGCCTTCCTCGCGCAGCGCCTTGATCGCCTGGGTGCCCGAATAATCGAACTCGCAGGCTTGGCCGATGACGATCGGGCCTGCGCCGATGACGAGAATGGAGGATATGTCGGTACGGCGGGGCATTATTGATCCTGCCAGTTCACGGCCTTGATATAGGCAAGGTGGAGGTGGTGCTTGCGCGACCAGCGCGCGACGCAGGCGATCTGGGGCCGGGACGGCCCGACGGCGTAGAGGAATAATATCCTCGGCTCCTCGGCCTCCTGGACGAGCTCGCCCTCGGCCAGGCCGCAACTCCGCCCCAGCGAGGAAAGCGTTTCAGGCGGCTGGAGCCTGGCGGCGACGCAGGCTGAAAGCCAGGCCGAGAGACACAGCGCGGCGCCGATGCTCAGCCGGCGCCGAAGCTCACTCCTCATCCCGCCTGCCGAGCTGGCCAACGAACTTCTCGAACAAATAGGTTGAATCCTGCGGCCCCGGGCTCGCCTCGGGATGATATTGTACGCTGAACGCCGGCCGGTCGGTCAGCTCGAGCCCCGCCAGGCTGCCGTCGAACAGCGAGATGTGGGTCGCTCGGGCATTGTCCGGCAGCGTGTCGGTCTCGACCGCGAAACCGTGGTTCATGCTGGTGATCTCGACCCTGCCGTCCTCGAGCCGCTTGACCGGATGGTTTGCGCCGCGATGGCCCTGGTGCATCTTGCTGGTCTTCGCGCCGACCGCGAGGCCGAGCAATTGGTGGCCGAGGCAGATCCCGAATAGCGGCTTGCCGGTCTCGAGCAGCTTCTGGATCACCGGCACCGCATAGGCGCCGGTCGCTGCAGGATCGCCGGGGCCGTTGGACAGGAAGAAGCCGTCGGGCTCGTGCGCCATGACCTCGTCGAAGCTCGCGGTGGCCGGAAGCACCGTCACCCGTGCGCCGGCGTCGGAGAGATTGCGGAAGATATTGCGCTTGGAGCCATAGTCGATTGCGACGACATGCGGCCGGCTCTCGTCCTCCGGAGTCGGCGCGTAACCCTCGCCGAGATGCCAGCCGCCGCCGGTCCAGCGATAGGTCTGGCGGGTGGTGACGTCCTTGGCGAGGTCCATTCCCTCGAGCCCGGCCCAGGCTCGCGCCATCGCGAGCAGCGAATCCACGTCGAACTCGCCTTTGGCATTGAACGCGATGACTCCGTTCGGAGCGCCTTCCTCGCGGATCTTGCGGGTCAGTGCCCTGGTGTCGATCCCCGAAAGGCCAATCCGGCCGTTCGCCCGCATCCAGGCGTCGAAGCCCTGAACCGCGCGGAAATTGCTCGGATGGGTCACGTCCTGACGGACGATGCACCCCAGCGCCCAGGGATTGTCGGCCTCGATATCTTCGTAATTGGCGCCGACATTGCCGATGTGCGGAAAGGTGAAGTTGATGATCTGCGACGCGTAGGAGGGATCGGTCATCACCTCCTGGTAACCGGTCATTGCGGTGTTGAAGCAGAGCTCGCCAACCGCCTGTCCTTCGGCCCCGAAGCCTCGTCCCCACAGGATCGTGCCGTCGGCCAGAACCAATACGCCCGTCGCATCCTTGGGCGCAGGCGTAGGGTTGGCGTCGGCCATGGTGGCGGGCACTCCGTTCAATGGGTTTGACGATGTCGCTAAGGCCCGTCCGCTAGACTCGGCTCGCCGCACCGTCAATCTGTTAAACATTGCCAAGCCCGGCTATGCTCCGCCTTTCCCTCTCGAAAGACAGAAAATCACGATGATTCGCGACAGGATCAAAGCCGAGCTCGTCAGCGCGATGAAGAGCGGCGACAAGAGCCGCACTGCCACCATCCGCCTCATCCAGTCCTCGATCAAGAATCGCGACATCGAGCTGCGCACCGGCACCGCTCCGACCGACGACGACGTGCTCGTCACCGAAGTTCTGCAGAAGATGATCAAGCAGCGCCGCGAATCGGTCGCGCTCTACGAGCAGGGCGGCCGCCAGGAGCTGGCCGATGCGGAGAAAGCGGAGGTCGCGGTGATCGAGAACTTCCTCCCGGCCCAGATGGACGAGGAAGCGGCGAGGGCTGCGATCGACTCGATCGTCGCCGAGACCGGAGCAGCCTCGGTCAAGGACATGGGCAAGGTGATGGCGCTGGTGAAAGAGAGGTTCGCCGGCCAGCTCGACATGAGCAAGGCCAGCGGCCTGGTGAAAGCGCGGCTGGGGTAACCTGCGCGCCAGGCTCCCCTCCCGCTTGCGGGAGGGGCTGGGGGTGGGCATGAATGGACATGCCCGTATTCAGGCCGCGTCAGACCCGGCTAGCTCGACAGCTTCGCAATAACGCGACCGACGCCGAACGCCGTCTTTGGCATCGTCTTAGCCGGCCCCAGCTCGGCGGCTTCAAGTTCAGCCGGCAAATGCCGGTGGGCCCTTATTTTTGTGATTTCATGTGCCGAGAGGCTCGACTGGTGATCGAAGAGGACGGCGAACAACATGACGAACGAGAGCCCCTCGATCGCCGGCGCACCGCCTTTATCGAGGCCGAAGGCTTTCGCGTGATCCGGTTCTGGAACAATGAAGTTATCGGAAATCTGGACGGAGTCCTTCTGACCATCTTAGCCGCGTTGACCACTTCCCACCCCCAACCCCTCCCGCAAGCGGGAGGGGAGATTTGAGCCTTTCGCCCCAATTCCTCGACGAGCTCCGCTCCCGCACCTCCCTCGCCGCTTTGGTCGGCAAGAGCGTCAAGCTACAGAAGGCCGGGCGGGAGTGGAAAGCGTGCTGCCCGTTCCACAAGGAGAAGACACCCAGCTTCACTTTGTCGGACGAAAAAGGCTTCTACCATTGCTTCGGCTGCGGCGCGCATGGCGATGCGATACGCTGGCTGACCGACACCCGCGGCCTGCCGTTCATGGAGGCGGTCAAGGAGCTCGCCGATTCGGCCGGCATCGAGGTGCCGGCGCCCGATCCGCGGGCGCAGCAGAAGGCCGAGCAGGCCGCCGGACTGTACGACGTCGTTGAGGCGGCCCAGGCATGGTTCGTCGAGCAGCTCGGCGGGGTAGAGGGTGCCCAGGCAC
>JAQGLD010000197.1 GCA_028293055.1 Alphaproteobacteria bacterium | reverse complement strand
CATCGGCTCGACCTCAGGATCGGCCCGGTGAGCTTCCGGATCGGCTCGGACTGGCGCGCGCCGCTGGATGCGTTGCGTCGCCTCTATCTGGGCTATGCCGTGGCTGGCCCGGTCTGCGACTTCACCGTCCGGCTCGAGGCGGAAAGGATCTGGCGGCGCTGGATTCGGCCGTCGGTCGCGATCCATGGCGACTTCATGCTTCCCGATGCGGTGCCGCTCTCGCTCGCCCACGGTCTGCTAGCCGCCGAGATGGGGATGAACCTGCAGATGGCGCTCGGCCAGCGCCGCTTCCTCCTGCTCCACGCTTCCTCGGTCGAGCGCGACGGCAAGGCGCTGCTGATGACCGGCCATTCCGGCGCGGGCAAGTCGACCCTGGCGGCCCTGCTCGGCGAGCGCGGATGGCGGCTGATGGGTGACGAATTCGCCTTGTTCGACCCCAAGGACGGCAGCCTCTATCCTTTCCCGCGCGCAATCAGCCTGAAGAACGAGGCGATCGCCCTGTTCGAGGACGCCGACCCGGCGAGGCTGGGGCCTCGGCTCGATTCGACTCCAAAGGGCAGCATCCGCCACCTCCGCCCTCAGGCCGATGCGATCGCTCGGATGGAGGAGCCGGCCAAGCCCGCTTTGATCCTGTTTCCGCGTTTCGGCGCGGAACTCGAGCCGGCCGTCCGACCGGTCGGTGCGGCGGAGGTGTTCGTGCGCCTCACCCAGGCTTCCACCAATTATGTCGCGCTTGGAGAATCCGGCTATAACGCCTTAATCCACAATCTCCTTTCACTACCGGCAAGAGCGATCGACTATCCCGACACGGAGAGCGCGATCGATCTGGTCGAGCAGCTCTGGCGGACGCTGGGATGAGCATCGCGCTGGAACTTGCCGGGCTCCTCGCCGATCCGTCGCGGGGAGTTCACACCCCGGACTGGACCGATCTGATCGCTGCGGCGCGGGCGGAATCGCTGATCGGAAGCCTCGCCTGCCGCCTCGAGGGACGGGAGCTGCCGGAAGCGGTCGAGCGGATGATGGAGGATGCCCGGCGGGATGCCGAGCATGTCCGGGTCCGTGCCTTGTGGGAAGCGGAGATGGCGCGGCGGGCGCTCGATCCGCTCGGCATTCCAGTCGTTCTGCTCAAGGGCACGGCTTATGCCGCTGCGGGGCTCTCCGCCTCGGCCGGCCGGTCGATCGGCGATCTCGACATCCTCGTCCCGCGCGAAAGCCTCGATGCCGTCCAGACGGCCTTGCTCGCCGCCGGCTGGGAATGGGTGAAGGAGGATGCCTATGACGATCTTTATTACCGGACCTGGATGCACGAGCTGCCGCCTCTGATCCACCGCGAGCGCGACCGGATGATCGATGTCCACCACACGATCCTGCCGCTCACCGCGCGGCGCAAGCCGGACGCCGGAGCGATGATCGCTGCCAGCGTGCGGCTCGAAAGCGGCCTGCGCGTGCTGGCGCCGGCGGACATGGTGATCCATTCGGCGGCGCACCTGTTCGCCGACGGCGACCTTGCCGGGGGGCTCCGCAATCTCTGGGACATCGATCGGCTGCTCCGCGACTTCAGCGCCGCCGATGCGGAATTCTGGGGCGAGCTGGAGGCTCGGGCGGCGCGACACGATCTCTCCTCGGCGGTGCACCGTGCGGCGCGGCTCGCCAGCAATCTCTACGAGACTCCGATCCCCGGGAGCTGGCGGGCGTCAGACAATGCCGATCCCCTGTTCCGCGCGCGGCTGCTCGCCCGCAACGGCTGGGGGCAGGCGACCCGTCCCGCTCTGCGCCTCGCATTCTATGTGCGATCGCACTGGATGCGGATGCCGCCGCTGATGCTGGCGCGGCATCTGTGGACCAAGGCCCGTCGCTAGAATCGGCCCAGTACTCCGACCAAAGCCGCATAATCGTCAATCACCGCGTCAGCGCCTAGTTGGTCGACCGGCCGGTCCGAGAATCCGAAGCTGACCGCGACGAACGGGATACCGGCGGCGCGGGCGGTATCGGCATCCGTGATCGAATCGCCGACGAAGGCGGCGCGGCCGCCTCCGGCGCGGGCGATCGCTTCGCGGAGCGGGGCCGGATCGGGCTTGCGGACCGGCAATGTGTCGCCGCCGATGACCGAGTGGAACCGGGCGCTCCAGCCGAGCGCGTCGAGCAGGCCCAGGGTGAGGGATTCGAGCTTGTTGGTGCAGACCGAGAGGGCGACTCCGCGGCCGGCTAGCTCGTCCATGGCCGCCTCGAGTCCCGGATAGGCACGCGTGTTCGTCGCGAGATTGGAACGGTAATGGTCGAGGAAGACCAAAAAGGCGCGATCGACCAGCGACTCCGACGCTCCTCCGGTCGCCTCAAGGCCCTTGTGGAGCAAGGCGCGGGCGCCGTGGCCGATCATCGGCCGGACCGCTTCCGCTGCGATCGGCTCGCGGCCGAGCGCGGCCAGCGCATGGTTGAGCGCCGCGCCGAGGTCGGCGGCGGTGTCAGCGAGGGTGCCGTCGAGATCGAACGCGACGACCTTGAAGGGGAATGAAACCATGGCTCGCCCTTGCCGCGGCCAGTGGAATTGGCAAGGATTCCGTGCGAGAGGCGGCCGATGACCCGCTCACGCTCCGTCGCCGCCATCGTCCTTGCTGCCGGCAAGGGCACCAGGATGAAATCGGACCTGCACAAGGTCCTTCACCCGATCGCCGGGCAGCCGATGCTGTCCCATCTCCTCGCCAGCGTCGACACGCTCGCGCCGGAGCATAAGGTGGTGGTGGTCGGCGCCGGCCGCGAGCAGGTCGAGCCGCTGGTCGCCAGCCAGGGCGGGTCGGTCGTCGTCCAGGACCCGCAGCACGGGACCGCCCACGCAGTCCTCCAGGCGCGCGAAAGCCTTGCGAGCTTCAGCGGAGACATCCTCATCCTCTACGGCGACACGCCCCTGGTGAGCACCGCGACGATGGAACGGATGCTGGCCCGCCTCAACGCTGCAGATGCGCCGGCGGTTGTGGTGGTCGCCTCGCGGCCGAGCGATCCCGCGGCTTATGGCCGAATCCTCGCGGACGCCGACGGAACCATCGTGAAGATGGTCGAGCACAAGGACGCTACGGAGGCGGAGAAAGCGGTCGACCTCTGCAATTCCGGGCTGATGGCGGTTCGCTCGGAGGAGCTCTGGTCGCTGCTCGACCGGGTCGGCAACGACAATGCGGCGCGCGAATATTATCTGCCCGACATCGTCATGCTCGCTGCTTCCGACGGCCGGCGCTCGGCGATGATCGAGACCGGCGCCGACGAGGTCGCCGGAATCAACAGCCGCGCCGAGCTCGCCGCCGTCGAAGCCTTGTGGCAGCAGGGCAGGCGCGCCCGGGCGATGGCCGACGGAGTGTCGCTAGTCGCGCCGGAGACGGTATGGTTCGCCTTCGACACCGAGATTGCCCGCGACACCCGGATCGAGCCCAATGTCGTCTTCGGGCCTGGAGTCCGGATCGGCGAGGGCGTGCGGATCCGGGCGTTCAGTCATATCGAGGGCGCGTCGATCGGCGCAGGCGCCGAGATCGGGCCCTATGCGCGGCTCCGTCCGGGCGCAGAGATAGGCGAGCAGGCCAAGGTCGGCAATTTCGTCGAGGTGAAGAAGGCCCGGCTCGGCAAGGGCGCCAAGGTCAGCCACCTTTCCTACATTGGCGACGCGGATGTCGGTGCGTCCGCGAATGTCGGCGCGGGAACGATCACCTGCAATTATGACGGCTTCCTCAAATATCGCACGAACATCGGCGCCGGCGCCTTCATCGGCTCCAACAGCGCCCTGGTCGCCCCGGTGAGCATCGGGGCGGGGGCGATGGTCGCCGCGGGATCGGTGATCACCCGCGACGTCGAAGCCGATGCGCTCGCCATCGCGCGCGGCGCCCAGGAAGCCAAGCCCGGCCGGGCAAAGCGCTTTCGCGAGGTCATGCAGGCCAGGAAGGGAAGGTAAGGCCGTGCGCCGCTGGATCGCCATCCTGCTGCTGATCGCGATCGCGTTTCTCGGCTACATGTTCGTCGAGGCAAGGCGGATGCCCGCGATGCGAATTGCGACCTTGCCGCTCGCGGGTCTCGCCGAGGGCCAGCGGCCGATCCGGATCGCGCTGCTCGGCGACAGCCATTTGTCCGGCCCGGACAGCAGCTCCGAACGGCTCGACCGGATCGTCGCCGACGTGAATGCGCAGCATCCCGATCTGGTCGTCCTCGCCGGCGACTATATCGGCGATCGCAAGCTGATCGGCCCGGTTTATTCTCGGGCGCAGTCCGTGGCGCCGTTCGCCAAGCTTCGAGCGCCGCTCGGAATCGTCGCCGTGCTCGGCAATCACGATTATTGGGACGATGCGAAGGCGGTGACCGCGGCGCTGCGCGGCATCGGCGCGACCGTGCTGGCGAAACAGGCGGTGGTGCGCGGGCCGCTCTCGATCGGGGGGATCGACGACACGCTGACCGGCCATGCCGCCCCGCAGCGTACCCTCGCGGCGGTGCGGCGCCTGCACGGAGCGCCCTTGCTGGTCTCGCACAGCCCGGACGTCTTCCCGGATCTGCTGCCCGGCGCGCCGCTGCTGCTCGCCGCCCACACCCATTGCGGCCAGATCGTCCTCCCGCTCTACGGGGCGATCTCGGTACCGTCGCGCTACGGCAGCCGCTATCTGTGCGGCTATTATCGCGAATATGGCAATGCGATGATCGTGTCCGGCGGCCTCGGCACCAGCGTGCTGCCGCTGCGGCTGCTCGCGCGGCCGGATTGGTGGCTGATCACGCTCGTTCCGCCGCCGGACAAAAGCGGCGGGAGTTGAACAGTTTGTCACCTGATGACAAGGCCGGGGCAATCTCCCATCTTCTAGAGCAACATTCGCGATTCGAGACTCGCGCATGTTGCTCCAGGTTTTGAATTCGCATCGTAATTGCCGAAACCGGTTCCGGCTTTTCGGCACGATGCTTTAGCGGGAAACGGGCGCCGCCGGGGCGCGGTGAGACGGGGTTTGCGAAGACATGTGCGGTATCATTGGAATTGTCGGCAAGAATGAGGTCGCGCCGCGGCTGATGGACGGGCTGAGGCGGCTCGAATATCGCGGTTATGACAGCGCCGGAATGTGCACCCTGGTCGACGGCGAATTCGATCGCCGCCGGGCCGAGGGCAAGCTCGACAATCTCGCCCGCCGGCTAGCCGCCGATCCGCTGCCCGGAACGATCGGGATCGCGCACACCCGCTGGGCGACGCACGGCGCTCCGACCGAGGACAATGCCCACCCGCACATCGTCGGCGATGTCTCGATCGTCCACAACGGCATCATCGAGAATTTCAAGCCGCTCCGCGACGAGCTGATCGCCGACGGCCGCGAGTTCCGAAGCCAGACCGACACCGAGGTCGTCGCCCATCTCGTCGCTCGCGAGCTCGAGCGCGGCAGCGCCCCGCGCCAGGCGGTGGCGGACATTTTGCCGAGGCTCCAGGGCGCCTTCGCGATCGTGTTCCTGTTCCGCACCGAGCCCGATTTGCTGATCGGAGCTCGGCTCGGCGCGCCGCTGACCGTCGGCTATGGCGAGGGCGAAAATTATCTCGGCTCCGACGCCCATGCGCTGGCGCCGCTCACCCAGCGCATCGCCTATCTCGACGAGGGTGACTGGGTCACGGTCAGCCGCGAGCAGGTCGAGATCTTCGACCGCGACAATCATCAAGTGGACCGCCCGATCGTTCTGTCCGGCGCGAGCGCCGAGGTGATCGACAAGGGCAACCACCCCCATTTCATGCTCAAGGAGATTTATGAGCAGCCGGTCGTGGTCGCCCAGACGCTTGGCTCCTACATCCGGCCGCTCGAGGAGATGGTCGCGCTTCCCGACATGCATTTCGATCTCGGAGCGATCGACCGGGTGACGATCGTCGCCTGCGGCACCGCGTCCTATGTCGGGATGATCGGCAAATATTGGATCGAGCGCTTCGCCCGGATTCGGGTCGAGGTCGATGTCGCGTCGGAGTTCCGCTACCGCGATCCGGTCCTCCTTCCCAACACGCTCGGGGTCGTCGTCTCCCAGTCCGGCGAGACCGCCGACACGCTCGCCGCGCTTCGCCATATGAAGGCGAACGGAGTGACTACCGCCGGAATCATCAACGTGCCGACCAGCTCGATGGCGCGCGAGGTCGACCTGCTCCTGTCGACCCATGCCGGCCCCGAGATCGGAGTCGCCTCGACCAAGGCCTTTACCTGCCAGCTGGCGGTAATGGCGGCGCTCGCGGTCAATCTCGCCCGCGCCAAGGGCAAGCTGAGCGGCGAGGAGGAAAGGGAGATCGTCCACCATCTCCGCGAGGCGCCTGGGGCGATCAATGCAGCGCTCAGCCACGACGACGAGATCGAGGCGATGGCCCACACCATCGCAGGGGCCCGCGACGTGCTGTATATCGGCCGCGGCCCGGACTATCCGCTGGCCATGGAAGGCGCGCTGAAGCTCAAGGAAATCAGCTACATCCACGCCGAAGGTTATGCCGCGGGCGAGATGAAGCACGGCCCGATCGCACTGATCGACGATTCCGTCCCGGTGATCGTGCTCGCACCGTCCGGTCCATTGTTCGACA
>JAQGLD010000186.1 GCA_028293055.1 Alphaproteobacteria bacterium | reverse complement strand
CGCCGGCGCCGCCGACGCTGACGAAGAACGGGATCGACTTGTAGATCGGATCGGTGCTGCGCGTGAACGCATAAGCGTCGGTGTTCCAGTCGACGAAGGATTGGCCGCGCCGGTCGAGATCGCCAGTCTTGTCGCCGAGCCCGTAAATATGCTCGCCGAAAGCGAGCGCCTTGCTGAGCGTGAAGCTTCGCCCCTCGAGCTCGACGGGATTGGCGGCATCGGCGGCAATCCCATGTCCGGAAAGGTCCTCGACCCTGATGCCGAGATTGCGGTCGAGCCGGACCCGGACTGCTCCGGTCGCAAAGCCGTCGGGCATCGGCCTGATTGCGGCTCGCTGCGCACGGACGTTGGCGGGGACCGCCCAACTCGCATCCTCGTCGAAAATGCCGTGGCGTGCATAACGGACCCGGATCACGCTGTCGCCCAGTGCGGTGACACGCATCAATGTGGACCCGCGTCGTGCCTCGAATCCATCGGCGCGGGGGATGAGCAGGTTGTGCTGCGCTCGGGCCGCCGGCGGAGCGGCCAGTACCGGGGACAGCGCGGTCAGGGTAAGGGCCGCCGCGAGAGCGAGCCTGCTGCTGGATGTCATCTCCACTCTCCTCGCGCCGTTCCGGTTCGCACCGCCGGCTTTGTGCTGCAATCGATTGCGCTCTCCTGCGAAGCGCCGGGCGCCGCGTCAACTCCCTTTGGATCGTGCGTTCGACCCTCAGGCCGACTGGCGATGGACGAGCTCAAGCGGGATTCGCACCGATGCGGTCTCCTCGCCGCGCATCCGCCTGAAAAGCAGGTCGATCATCGTGTCCGCCGCGGTGGCGAGATCCTGGCGGATCGTGGTCAGCGCGGGCAGGATGTGGGCGGCGAGGCTGACATCGTCATAGCCGACGACCGGAACATCCTCAGGGACCCGCCGCCCGCATTGCGACAGCGCCTTGATCGTGCCCATCGCGATCACATCCGACGCAGCGACGATCGCGTCGATCTCGGGATGGAGACGGAGCGCCTCGCGCAGCTCCGGGGAACCTGGGTCGAAGGCGAGCGGCACCGATATGTGCGGCCCGGGCGCGACGCGGGCCTTTTGGTGCGCGTCCAGATAGCCCGAATAACGCGCCGCGAGCTCCGGAATGTCGGTCATACCGACATAAGCGACATGGCGGCGGCCGGAGGAAAGCAGATGCTGCGTCGCAAGCCTTCCCCCACGACGATTGTCGGTGCCGACGCAGCAATAGCTGGAATCTCCCGCTCCCGCCTCGCCCCACACGACCATCGGCTTGTAGCTCTGCGCCATGGTGTGGAGCACCGGATCCTGGTCCGACTGGCAAAGGACGATGATTCCGTCGACCCGGCCGCTGCCGGCCAGGTTCGACAGCCACCGCGAATCGTGCGGAGTCACCGCCGAGAGCAGCATCGCATGGTCGCGGCGCGCCAGGCCGTCCATCAGATGGCCGATCAGAGCGGTGTAGAACGGATCTGAGACGCGCTGCGCGCTCTCGTGGCCAAGCGGGACCACCACCCCGATCGACAGGGTGCGGCCGAGCCTGAGATTGCGCGCGGTCTGGTTGACCTGGAAGCCGTGACTCTCTGCGATCTCGACCACCCGCCGGCGGGTCTTCTCGCTGATCTTGGCATGGCCTGCGAGCGCGCGTGACACCGTCGCCGGAGTCACACCCGCGATCAAGGCGATGTCCGCCAATGTCCTGACCTGCCCGGCCATGCGCCTTGGTCGCCCCCAGCTTCTGTCCCGTTCAATCCGGATGTAGCCGCAACCGCGGACACTTGCCAATCACAACAGGGTGCGGGGTGAGCGGATGCCGGCCGTCCGTGGCCCGATCACCACCAGGTGGCGTAGAGCGCGATCAGGATCAGCACCACCGCCAGCGCCCCGACGTTGAAGCCGGTGGTCGTCTTGTAGCTGACCCTGGTGTCGATCGTGTCGGTCGCCGCGCGGCTCTCGGTGAGCAAGGAGACGACCACCGCCAGCCCAAGCGAGATCAGGAAGACCACGCCCATCCGGTCCATGAACGGCAGCGTGCTCCAGACGATCTTGAACAGCCACGACAGGACCACCGAGGCGACCGCGGCGGTGAAGGCGCCCTTTTCGTTGGCGCGCTTCGAGAACAGGCCGAGCAGGAAGATGACGGTGATTCCCGGGGTGAAGACGCCGGTGAATTCCTGGATGAACTGGAAAGCCTGCTCGGACCGGCCGACCAGGGGGCGCGCAGCGACGATCGCGATCAGGATCGCGACCGCGGCGGTGATCCGGCCGACCAGGACGAGATGCTTCTCCTCGCCCGCCTTGCCGACTTCGTCTTCCGCGAGACTGCTCGTGCCGCGGAACTTGGCGTAGACGTCGAGGGTGAAGATCGTGGCGATCGAATTGATCTTCGAGGCGGTCGAGGCGATGATCGCCGCGATCAAAGCGGCGAAGACCAGGCCGAGCAGTCCGGTTGGAAGCGAAGCCATCATGGTCGGATAAGCCTCGTCGGGCTTCGCGAGGCTCGGCGCGAGCATAACCGCTGCGATTCCGGGAACGACGATGATCAGGGGCATCAGCAGCTTGAGGAAGGCGGCGAACAGCACTCCGCGCTGCGCCTCGTCGAGGCTCTTCGCAGCGAGCGCGCGCTGGATGATATACTGGTTGAAGCCCCAATAAGAGAGATTGGCGATCCACATTCCGCCAATCAGAACCGACAGGCCCGGCAGGTCCATATAATGCGGATCGGCCTTCTTGAGGATCATGTGGAAATGGTCGGGAATGGTGTGGGTGAGCTTCGCGAACCCGGCCGCCACGCCTGCGCCGGCGCCGATCTTGTCGAGGCTGAGCCAGGCGACGACCAACCCGCCAAGGACCAGAAGGGTGACCTGGACGATGTCGGTCAGCGCCACCGCCTTAAGGCCGCCGCGAAGCTGGTAGAGCAAGGCGAAGCCGCCGAGCAGGATGAGTGCGATCGTCTGGTCGACTCCGGCGACCTTGGTCACCGCGATCGAGCCGAGCCAGATGATCGAGGTCAGGTTCACGAATACGTAGAG
>JAQGLD010000172.1 GCA_028293055.1 Alphaproteobacteria bacterium | reverse complement strand
GGGGCTCGAGGGAAAGTTCGAGCATCCTCGCCCGGACCAGCCCAATTCGCCGCTGGCGAAGCTCGGCTACGCCTTTCAGTTCGATGCATCGCTCTATGGCCGGTTCCTCCGCCGCTTCTCGGAAGCGAGGGGCGTGGTCCGCACCGAGGGGCGAATCGTCGAGGTCGCCCAGAATGGGGAAACGGGGTTCGTTGAGGCGGTGGTGCTGCAGAGCGGAGCCAGGGTCGAAGGCGATCTGTTCATCGACTGCTCGGGGTTTCGGGGCCTGCTGATCGAGCAGACGCTCGGCGCCGGTTTCGAGGACTGGTCCGCCTGGCTGCCCTGCGACCGGGCGCTCGCGGTGCCGTGCGAACATGGCGGCGATCGCAACCCGCTCACCCGTTCGACCGCGCGCCCCGCCGGCTGGCAATGGCGAATCCCGCTCCAGCACCGCATCGGCAACGGCTATGTCTACTGCTCCGACCATATCTCGGACGACGAGGCGGCGGCGACCTTGCTCGCCAATCTCGACGGCAGGGTGCTCGCCGATCCCAGGCCTCTCCGCTTCAAGGCCGGGCATCGCAGAAAGGCCTGGGTCAAGAATGTGGTCGCTTTCGGCCTGGCCGGCGGCTTCCTCGAGCCGCTCGAATCGACCAGCATCCATCTCGTCCAGACCGGCATCGCCCGGCTTTTGACCCTGTTCCCGAGCCGCAATTTCGATCCGCTCGAAATCGACCGCTACAACGCCCTGACCGAGCGGGAATATGTCGACATACGCGACTTCCTCGTCCTCCACTACAAGGCGACCGAACGCGACGATTCCGAATTCTGGAATTATTGCCGGACGCTCGAGCCGCCCGAAGGGCTCGCCTACAAGCTGGCCATGTTCCGGCTCAACGGGCGAATCTTCCGCGAGCATGAGGAATTGTTCACCGAGACGAGCTGGCTGGCGGTGATGGTCGGGCAGGGAATCGTCGCCGGCGGCTATCATCCCGCCGCCGACCTGCTGTCGGATTCGGAGACGCTGCACCGCCTCGACCATATCCGGGAAGTCGTGGCCCACAGTGCTGAGCTGATGCCGACGCAGGACGAGTTCCTCCGCCGTCACGGCAGCGCCATCGCCGATCTCCAGCGGGCGTCCTGATGAGCGTTCCGGAACCGAGGCCGATCCGCGAATATCAAGGCGTCGATCGTCGCACTTTCATCGAGGAAATCCGGCCGTCCGGCCAACCGGCGGTGCTTCGCGGCCTCGCCGCCGACTGGCCGGCGGTGCAGGCCGCCAAGGAATCCCCCGAGAGGATATCCGACTATCTGCTGTCTTTCCGTCCGAGCCACGATGTCTCGGTGATCCTCGGCGCTCCGGAAATAGGCGGCCGGTTCTTCTACGCACCCGATTTTCGAAGCCTTAATTTCACCCGCGGCAGCCTCGCGCTCGAGGCCTTCATGGAGCGGCTGATCCGCGACCAGAAGGATCCGAAGCCCTTTGCCATGGCGGTCCAGTCCGAGCCGATTCCCGAGTTGCTCGCCGGCTTCGTCCAAGCCAATCGCATCGATCTTCTCGACCCAGGCGTGGTGCCGCGGATCTGGATCGGCAACCGGATCCAGGTCGCTCCGCATTACGACCTCAAGGAGAATATTGGAATCGTCGTTGCCGGCCAGCGGCGCTTCACCCTGTTTCCGCCCGATCAGCTCGCCAATCTCTATATCGGTCCGCTCGAGGTGACGCCCGCGGGAACCCCCGTCAGCCTGGTCGACATCCACGAACCGGACCTCGACCGATTTCCGCTCTACGCCGAGGCGGCCAGTGCCGCGCAATCGGCAGTGCTGGAGGAAGGCGATGCGATCTACATTCCGTTCCATTGGTGGCACGGCGTCGATTCGCTCGCCCGGGTCAATGCCTTCGTCAATTATTGGTGGAACGATGCGCCGCTTTGGCTTGGCAATCCCTACGACGCCCTGATCTTCGCGCTATACGCCTTTCGCGGGCTGCCGGCCGAGCAGCGCGATGTGTGGCGAACCATGTTCGACCATCTCGTCTTCTGCGCGCAGGGCGATCCCCTGTCCTATCTGCCCGAGAGCGCCCGCGGCGTTCTCGGCGAGCCGGGACCGGAGCAGATCGGCCGCATGCGCGCGACGCTCAGGCAGATCATCGGGACATTGTGAACATGTTGAGACCCCTGCTCGCCCTGCTGGTGCTGCTGCTTGTGAAGGGGAGCGCCGTCGCCGCGCCGAGCGCCGTCCCGACCGCGTCCTTCGACTGGTTCGAATATACAGGGTCCGACCCGATCGATGCCGCGGCCAGGCCGAAGCCGGGCGAATACCGCAACCCGATCCTCCAGGGTTTCTATCCGGACCCGAGCGTGACCCGAGTCGGCCGCGATTTCTACCTGGTCAATTCGACCTTCGCCTGGTTCCCCGGCATTCCGGTCTTCCACAGCCGGGATCTCGTCCACTGGACCCAGATCGGCAATGCGATCGACCGCCCCGGCCAACTCGATTTCGCCCGCCTCGATTTGACCCTCGGCGTGTTCGCCCCGACCATCCAGGCCAAGGACGGACTCTTCTACCTGCTCAATACCTGCGTCGGCTGCGGCGGCAATTTCGTCATGACCGCGCGCAACCCGGCGGGGCCATGGTCCGATCCCGCATGGCTGCCGGACCTCGAGGGCGGAATCGATCCGTCGCTATTCTTCGACTCCGACGGGAGCAGCTGGGTCGTCAACAATGGCGCTCCGGAGGACAAGCCGCTCTACGAGGGGCATCGCGCGATCTGGCTCCAGCAGTTCGACCTGAAGACCAGGAAGACGTTCGGCGCTCGCACCCAGTTGGTCAGCGGCGGGGCCGACATCTCTAGGAAGCCGATCTGGATCGAGGGCCCCCACATCCTCAAGAAGGGGGATTTCTATTATCTGATCTGTGCGGAGGGCGGCACTTCCGAGGGCCATTCCGAGGTCGTCTTCCGCAGCCGCGCAATCAAGGGACCCTATACGCCCTTCTCCGGCAATCCGATCCTCACCCAGCGCGACCTGGCCGGCGACCGTCCCTTCCCG
>JAQGLD010000164.1 GCA_028293055.1 Alphaproteobacteria bacterium | reverse complement strand
GTCACCCAAAGGCTCGCGGCTGTGCCATGGACGTGAAATTGCCAGGGAACGCTCCCCCACACCCCGAAATAGCTCGGCCAGAAGCCGAGCAGGATCACTGCGATCACCAACAGAACGAAATAATGCGCGCGCGGATATGGCATGGCCGATCCCCCCATTTACGCCGCCGCGACGTCTAGCATGGAGGGCGCGGCACATGAAGGGGACCGCGGCGCAGGCTTCGATCGGTGCGGTCTGGAATATCCTGCGCACGACCGGCTGCGTTTTTTTTGCGCAAGACGATTTCGGGACACTTGGCGGCGTGGCGGGATCAAGCCGGGGCGCGCGCAACAAGGGTCGGCTTCGCCGGCCACACTTGCTCCCGTCTTGAAGACTGCTTGTCCGCAATCGGTCGGCATCGGAACGTTCACTTGTTCCGCCGCCGGTACGGAGTAGCCTGCTGCCGGATCCCTCGATCAAGGAGCAGGCGATGCTTGTCGCTCTGATGGTACCGCTCGCGCTCACGACCCTGTTCTTTGCCGCGACCGCGATCAGGGCCGCGATTGCGCGTCATGCCGTTCCGACCGTCGAGACCCTGGCACTCGGCGCCGTGACCAACTTCTTCGACACTCTGGGGATCGGCTCGTTCGCGCCGACTCTCGCCTGGTTCAAGTTCCGCAACCTGGTTCCGGATCGCCTCATCCCCTGCACGATGCTGGTCGGCTATACCCTGCCTTCCATGGTCCAGGCGATGATCTTCCTCATTCTGCTCGGCGTGCTGGTCGACCCGGTCCTCCTCGTCGGATGCGTGTTTGCCCTGCTGATGGGTGCGGTGCTTGGCGCTGGGCTGGTCGCAAAAGCGCGCTCCTCCGCCGTGCAGGGCGTGGTTGCGGTCGCCCTACTCGTCGCCGCGATCCTCTATGCCATGACGAACCTGGACCTCATGCCCGGGGGCGGCACGGCCGCCTCGCTTCCCCCGAAGCTGACGGTGATCGCCATCGCCGCGAATTTCGGCTTCGGGCTCCTGCTCAATTTCGGAGTCGGCAATTACGCCCCGAGCCTGGTCATGTTCAGCCTGATGGGCATGGATCCGCATTTGAGCTTCCCGATCATGGCGGGCGGGGCGGCATTCGCCGGCGCCGCGGCAAGCACGCGCCACATCGCGATGGGAAAAGTCGACCTGAGGATCGCCGCCGGGCTTGCGATCGGAGGGATACCGGCCGTGCTCGTCGCTGCCTTCCTGGTCAGGAGCATGCCGCTGGCGATGCTGCGCTGGTTGGTCATCGTCGTTGTCGTTTATGCCGCTGGGGTGATGCTTCGGGCAGCATATTCGAGCCGGCGCGAGGAGCGGGCTCTGACCGTCGAGCAGGCGGTGGCGATTTGACCCAATGGTCGGGAGAGGTGGATCGCCCGCGGGACCGTACTATCCGTGGGTCATGCACATAGGGCCAGGGCGGCCGGGGAGATCGCGCTTCGCTTGAATCGTCACTGGCCGCCGGCTCATCCCCCGGCCCCGAGAAACGCGTCGAGCGCGGAGTCGAACCGAGCGGGCTGGTCGTACATGATGAAGTGCTTAGCGCCAGGCACTTCGACCAGGGTTCCCGCCGGCAGTTTCGCAGAGCCGCCCTTCACCGCATCGCCGAGCGCGGTCTCGTGGACCACCGTGACCGGAATCGCGACCCGTGCGACTCCGGGGCGCAGATCGGTCAGAAGGTCGTCGGTCATCGCCGTGCCGACCACCGCGGGGTCGCTGGCCTTCATCCACCCGAGCAGCCGGGCGACGTCCTCGGGCGCGGAGATCATTTGCGCCGCCATCTGCCGGGCCATGGCGTCGGGCATCGGCGCGGACATCTGAGACTTCATCGCCGTCGCCATCGGGCGCAGGCTGTCCGGCGTGGCGTCCGGCCCGGCGAAGACCACTCCGAAAAAGGGCAGACTATCGACCAGCATCAGCTTGGAGATCAATCCGGGATGCCGTTCGGCGATCGCCAGTCCCAGCGTGCCGCCGAGACTGTGCCCGACGACCGAAACCGGGTGGCCGAACTTGCCCAGATAGGCGCCGATCGCCTCGGCCACGGGATCGAACACCGGGCCGGCGGCATTGGCCTGCGCCGGCTCGCCCGCGAAGCCGTCGATCTGCACCAGGTGCAGCCGGTAATGGCCGCGCAGCCGGTCCGCGGTACGGCGCCACGTCTCGCGCGAGGAGGAAAGCCCGGGGATCAGGACGAGGTCCGGCCCCTTGCCGACGATCTCGACGGAGATGCGGTCCGTGGAGACGAGCCTGCTGTCCGGATAGAGCCGGGTCGGGGAGGGGGCGGCAACCTGCGGCGCCGCCCAAGCCGGCTGCGCGAGCGACAGCGCCACTGCGGACATCGCCGCGATCTTCTTCATCCGAACCGGGAATTGCATGACAGGCTTGCTCCATTCACTAACGATTGCCGGACCATGGCCGGGATTCGGGAGTGGAGACAGTGACACTTGTCACCGCCGCGAACGACACATGTCATGCGCTGCGTCCGCCTCACTCCAGTTTTGCTGGCGCGGGCGGGCGACCACACGATGTTCGGGCAGCCGAAATAGGCTGCGCCAAGGTCCCTTTTCCTGTTCAAGTCAATCAGCGACAACGGTCGAGTCCTTATCCTTGCCGCGCAAGACCGGCAGAAGGATCGGCTGTCGCGGGTCAAGTCATCATAATTTCAGTTGCGCAACGAGACCGATAACTTCGTTCGCGTAAAATACTACGTAACTACAGAAACTTACAATCTATTGCTCGAATTCTGAATCGAGACGCCTGCGATTTGACCGGCACTAATAGTCGTGTTAGCTTTCGCCTTGGTCTTGCGCTGACTAGCGCCTCCTGAAGCAGGCGCCCGATCGGTAAAAACTCGGTCCTGCTTGATCCAGTCAGCTTTCGATCTGTCATTGCCGTCATGGAATCAGGGTCTCTATTGGCCCGGGAGGACTCTCATGCGGTACGGAGCCACTTTTCCTTGGGCCTTCGTCAAACGACGATGATGGCCCCTGCGAGCAACTAGCGCGGCCTCTGGACGAACCAGGCTTCAAAGAACCGAAACGGGAGGAGAATTTCCATGCCTGATCCGATGAAAGTAGAAGTGATTTCCTCGAGGTTCGAAACCGGAATGAAGGTCTTCGGTGGGCTTGGCAGCGTCGCTGCCGCGGCCCAGAGCGCCTTTGCCATCTATGGCCTGTTCCAGGCCGGAAAGAGCGATACCGACAAGATCGTCGACGCGCTCAAGGAGATGACCACGCGGCTGGAAGCGGCGCTGGCGAAGGTGGCGGAGAATGTCAAAGATGGGAGCGTCATCGCCCAGTGGGACAAGAACCGCGTGGCGACGCTCGAATGGAAGACCAGGGTCATCACGCGAGGGGACGAGCTGGCGTCGATCAACCTGACCAGGAAGACGGTCGAAGTGAATGGCGAGGAAATCGGCCTCAAGGAATGGTGCGAGGGTCCGTCCGGCGTTCTCACCGAGCTCGCCTCCATCCTGCAGAAGATCAAGGCCTGGCTCGAGGCTTCGGACCCCGGCGCTCTCAACCCCGTCGCGCAATGGGACCAGACGATACGGGGAGGCACGGCGCAACGCCTGCTCGACGGGGCCGACGAAAACGTGATCACCCTCATGGGGCAGTGGTTCGAGGCGGTGGCCGGCCTCGTGCAGACCGCGACCTATATCCGCAATGCCGCCTTTGCGCTCTATCAGCACAGCGACAATGCGAAGACCTCCTTCCGCAATTCAAACAGGACGCTCGATCTGCTCGGGCGCGTGAGCGACAGCACCGTCGACGGCAAGCCGAAGGCCGGGAAGGGCGCCTGGAAAGCCTTCGAGAAACCGTTCGAAAGCTATCTCGAAGTGAAGATGCTCGACGACGACGCCCACATCATGTCCCGCGACAGCTGGCAACGGCCCGGCGGCACGAGCGTCATAAGCGACGACCACAGCTTCATGGTGGGCGGATTCGGGGCGAATGCGGGGGCGAATTCCTACATCGCCGGGCTGAATTTCGGACATTCCGGCGGGGCCTGGGGTATCCAGGCCACCATCGTCACGATCCTGGGGGATGGGACGATGAAGGTGCGGCGCAGCGTTCCGCCCCAGGAAATCGGCGCGATCACGAACGATCAGGGAAGGCCGTTGTTCACCACCTACGATATGCGCAAGCTCGACAATGTGGGTGGCATGTACCTCGCTGTGGGCGAGATCCCGGAATTTGCGTCGGCCGTCCCGATCAATTGGGGATCGGGCAGCCATAATTACATCTACGTTGTCAGCGGATTCTCCGTCAAGAAGTTGGGTGATGTATGGGCCATATGCCTGCAGATGGCCGAAATGTATTTCAGGGCTGACGGAAAAGTCTACATCATGAATCGCATGAACTGGGAAACTCCGGGCTTTGGGCCATCGAGGATACCTGAATATTTCCGGATCGCGAATGACATTGACAAGCTTTACCGGGGCGTGTCCGGCACGGCTTCGCTGGCCCCGATCACCAACGCCAGCTTCATGCGGGTGAACACATATGAGGTGAGCTTGCGGACGCGCTGCAACTGGCCCTACCGGCCCGACGTGTTTCAGCCGGCGTTCCTCACGCAATTCTCGCCCGCCAACCCGCCCGATGCGCCGCCGCCGCCGGATCGTGCCATCGGAAGGGTGCAACCGCCGGCCACGCCGCTGCCGGTGGCGAGTGCTCCGACCCCACCAATCCCCTTGCCCGCATAGGGGGGTCTGGCTGCAATTCGCAGCCTCGCTCGGGGCATGACCGCCTGATCATCCAGGGGCGAGCGCAGCTGAATCGCGCTCGCCCCTCTGAAGCAGCAGGCGAACAAGCGGGAAAGCAGGGTTTGTCGCGATTGGGCCAGCGCTCCGGTCGGAACCTCGATTCATTCCCGAAACAGTCGGCTATGCGTCCCCGCCCGCACGAACACGATCGACCCTGCTTTTCCGG
>JAQGLD010000132.1 GCA_028293055.1 Alphaproteobacteria bacterium | reverse complement strand
GACGTGTTCTATCTCCACAGCCGCCTGCTCGAGCGTGCGGCCAAGATGAACGATGCCAACGGCAACGGATCGCTGACCGCACTGCCGATCATCGAGACGCAGGCCGGCGACGTTTCCGCCTACATCCCGACCAACGTGATCTCGATCACGGACGGCCAGATCTTCCTCGAGACGGAGCTGTTCTACCAGGGCATCCGTCCGGCGATCAACGTCGGCCTCTCGGTCAGCCGCGTCGGCTCGGCCGCGCAGACCAAGGCGATGAAGAAGGTCGCCGGCTCGATCAAGCTCGAGCTCGCCCAGTATCGCGAGATGGCCGCCTTCGCGCAGTTCGGATCGGATCTCGATGCCTCGACCCAGCGCTTGCTCAACCGCGGCGCCCGGCTGACCGAATTGCTCAAGCAGCCGCAGTTCAATCCGATGCCGGTCGAGGAGCAGGTCGTCTCGATCTTCGCCGGGGTCAACGGCTTCATCGACACGGTGCCCGTCAATGCGGTCACCCGCTTCGAAAGCGGCCTGCTCAGCCACTTCCGCACCGATCATGCCGATGTGCTGGGCAAGATCCGCGACACCAAGACGCTCGACGACGACACCGCCGCCAAGCTCAAGACGATCATCGGCGATTTCGTGAAGACGTTCGCTTAACCGACGGTCCGTCGTCCCGGCGAAGGCCGGGACCTCGGGTCCAGTTCGCACTGGGATCCCGGCCTGCGCCGGGATGACGAAAGAACGAAAGAAGTAGATGGCCACCCTCAAGTCGCTCAAAGGCCGGATCGCGTCGGTCAAGTCGACGCAGAAGATCACCAAGGCGATGAAGATGGTCGCCGCGGCCAAGCTGCGCCGGGCGCAGCAGGCTGCGGAGGCCGGACGCCCCTATGCCGAGCGCATGGGCCAGGTGATGGAGAGCCTCGCTGGCAAGGTCGCGATCAGCGACCAGAGCCCGAAGCTGCTCGCCGGCACCGGCCGGGACCAGACCCATCTGCTCGTCGTCTGCACCTCGGACCGCGGACTCGCCGGAGCGTTCAACTCGAACATCGTCCGCGCCGCCCGCCGCCAGGCCGAGGAGCTGATCGCGCAGGGCAAGACCGTCTATTTCTACCTCGTCGGCCGCAAGGGCCGTGCGGTGATCCAGCGCCTCTACCCAAAGCAGATCGTCCACCAGTTCGACACCGGCGCGATCAAGCAGGTCAGCTTCGCCGACGCCCAGGAGATCGCCGCCGACCTGATCGATCGCTACATCACCGACGGAATCGACATCGTCCACCTGCTCTACGCCCGCTTCCAGTCCGCTCTGGTCCAGGAGCCGACCAGCCGTCAGATCATCCCGGTTCCCCGCGCCGCAGAGGGCATTGCCGCTTCGGGCGGCGCCGATGCCGGGGTCGAATATGAGCCGGACGAGGAAGAGATCCTCGCAGCGCTGCTGCCGCGCAACATCGCAGTCCAGATCTTCCGCGCTCTGCTCGAGAATGCGGCGTCGGAGCAGGGCAGCCGGATGACGGCGATGGACAATGCGACCCGCAATGCGGGCGACATGATCAACCGCCTGTCGATCCAGTATAACCGCACCCGCCAGGCTGCGATCACCACCGAACTCGTCGAGATCATTTCGGGCGCCGAGGCGCTCTAGTTTAGCCCGTCGCCCCGGCGACGGAAGAACCAGAACTGGACCCCGCCTTTTGCCGGGGAACAAGAAGGAAGAGAAGAATGGCAACCGCCGCAGCAGCAACCAATAATAAGGGCCGCATCAGCCAGGTGATCGGCGCCGTCGTCGATGTCAGCTTCGAGGGCGAGCTTCCCGAGATCCTGTCCGCGCTCGAGACCGACAATGGCGGCAACCGCCTCGTCCTAGAGGTCGCACAGCATCTCGGCGAGGGCACCGTCCGCACCATCGCGATGGACTCGACCGATGGCCTCACCCGCGGCCAGGAAGTCCGCGATACCGGGTCGCAGATCCGCGTGCCGGTCGGCCCGAAGACGCTCGGCCGGATCATGAACGTCATCGGCGAGCCGATCGACGAACGCGGCCCGATCGGCGCCGAGCGCACCGCTCCGATCCATGCCGAGGCCCCGCTCTTCGTCGACCAGTCGACCGAGACCTCGATCCTCGTCACCGGGATCAAGGTCATCGACTTGCTCGCGCCTTACGCCAAGGGCGGCAAGATCGGCCTGTTCGGCGGCGCCGGAGTGGGCAAGACCGTGCTCATCCAGGAGCTGATCAACAATATCGCCAAGGGCCATGGCGGCACCTCGGTGTTCGCCGGAGTCGGCGAGCGCACCCGCGAGGGCAACGATCTCTATCACGAGTTCCTCGATGCCGGGGTCATCGCCAAGGATGCCGACGGCAACGCAACCTCGGAAGGCTCCAAGGTCGCTTTGGTGTTCGGCCAGATGAACGAGCCGCCGGGCGCGCGCGCGCGAGTCGCTTTGTCCGGCCTCGCCATTGCCGAATATTTCCGCGACGAGGAGGGCCAGGACGTGCTGTTCTTCGTCGACAACATCTTCCGCTTCACCCAGGCCGGCTCGGAAGTGTCGGCCCTGCTCGGCCGCATTCCCTCGGCGGTCGGCTATCAGCCCACTTTGTCGACCGACATGGGCCAGCTCCAGGAGCGGATCACCTCGACCCACAAGGGCTCGATCACCTCGGTCCAGGCGATCTACGTTCCCGCCGACGATCTTACCGATCCGGCCCCGGCGACCAGCTTCGCCCATTTGGACGCGACCACCGTGCTGTCGCGCGCCATCTCCGAGCTGGGCATCTACCCGGCGGTGGATCCGCTCGATTCGACCAGCCGGGTGCTCGAGCCGCGCACCGTCGGCCAGGAGCATTACGAGACCGCCCGCGCCGTCCAGGAGATCCTCCAGCGCTACAAGTCGCTGCAGGACATCATCGCCATTCTCGGCATGGACGAGCTTTCGGAAGAGGATAAGCTGACCGTCAGCCGCGCCCGCAAGCTGCAGCGCTTCCTGTCGCAGCCCTTCCACGTCGCTGAAGTCTTCACCGGCATCCCCGGCAAGTTCGTCGCCGTCGAGGATACGGTGCGCAGCTTCAAGGCAGTGGTCGACGGGGAATATGACCATCTCCCCGAATCCGCTTTCTACATGGTCGGCGGAATCGAGGAAGCGGTCGAGAAGGCCCAGCGCCTCGCGGCCGAAGCGGCTTAAGCTATCTCCCCTCCCGTTTGCGGGAGGGGATTAAGGGGTGGGCAGGCCTCCAGGCCGCGTCGACCTCTGACATGCCCACCCCCCCTGCCCCCTCCCGCAAGCGGGAGGGGGGGAGTGAAAAAAATGGCCGATCTGCATTTCGAACTCGTCACGCCCGAGCGGCTGGTCCGCTCCGAGGACGTCTACATGGTCGTGGTGCCGGGCACCGAGGGCGACTTCGGAGTGCTCGCCGGCCACGCGCCCTACATGTCGACGCTCCGCAACGGCGACATCGCCATCTACCGCAGCGGGATGAGCGACACGCCCGAGCGGATTCCGGTCGAAGGCGGCTTTGCCGAGGTCAATGCGCAGGGCCTCACCGTCCTCGCCGAGCGGGCCGACACACCCGCCTGATCGGTCAGTCGGGAGTCTCGGGCACGGCCCTGGGCTTCTGCGCTCGCCAAAGCACCAGTCCCCCGACGACGATCAGGGCTGCCCCGGCGAGGGTCGCTGCGTCGGGCGCGTGCCCGAACCAGACCCATCCGAGCAGGCCGGCCATGAGCAGCTGGACATAGGACATCGGCGCCACCGAAGCCGCATCGGCGCGCAGCACTGCGACATAGATCAGGCTGTGGCCGGTGGTCGCGAAGGCCGCGACCGCGAGGCATTTCGCAACCATGATCGCGCTTGGCCAGGCGATGTGGAATTGCGGCAGGCCGCTGAAATGGAGCAAATATGCCGCGGCGAGAAGCATCGGCGCGGCAATCGCGGCGAGCAGGAACTGCATCACCATCACCGGTGCGTCTCCGGCCGCCTTGCGGTTGAACATCATCAGCCACGACATCGAGAAAGCGGAGGCGAGCGGATAGAAGGCGACCGGGCCGAGCGCGAGCAGATTGGGGCGCAGCACGACCAGCACTCCAGCAAAAGCCAGCGCGGTGGAGATCCATACCGCTCTGGGCGACCGTTCGGCGAGGACGAACGGGGCGAGCAAGGCGGTGATGATCGGGCTGGTGAACTGGATGGCGGTCGCGCTGGCGAGCGGCATCGCCATCACTCCCATGAAGAAGCAGATCGTCGACACCGCGACCGCGGCGCCGCGGCCGAACTGCAGCGCAGGGCGGGGCAGCACGAAGCCGGCGCGGCCGTGGCGCGCGGCGACGATCGCGGCGAGGCCCAGCGCTCCGAACGTATAGCGTAAAGCGGACACTGCAGTGCCCGGCCAGGCTCCCGCCATCGACTTCACGATCGCATCGCCGCAGGTGAGCGTCGCGAAACCGAGCAGTGCGATCAGCAAGGCGGCGCGGGTGCTTGGCGGTATCACGATCGGGCTCTTGGCCGGGCGGTTAGGCAATTGTCAAAGTTTCACCTCTATTCACCAGCGCTCGACCAGGGGTTGCCAGATAAGGGTTCGTAAATGAGCGCGTTCGGACGGCGAAGCGGTACTACCAGCACGGGCAACGGCCAGAGGCCGTCGTTCGGCGTCGCGCGGCCGATGAAGGGGCCGGTCCAGCTGCATCCCAATGCGATCGAGGGCGGCGAACAATTCCCTGCGATCGACCCGATGGACTTCAGCAGCGAGGATTTCGGTCCTGCGGCCGGCAACGGCGCGGATGCGATGTCTCGACTGGCCGACCGCGTCGCGCAGAGCGCCGAGGCGCCAACTTCCAAGAACGAAGGCTTCGAAGCTTCCATCCACCGGATCAAGGAGCAGGTCCTCCCCCGCCTGCTCGAGCGCGTCGACCCCGAAGCCGCAGCAACCTTGTCGAAGGATGAGCTGGCCGAGGAGTTTCGCCCGATCATCGGCGAGGTGCTCGGCGAGCTCAAGATCAACCTCAATCGGCGCGAGCAGTTCGCGCTGGAGAAAGTGCTGGTCGATGAGCTTCTCGGGCTCGGACCGTTGGAGGAATTGCTCAACGACCCCGAGATCAGCGACATCATGGTCAACGGGCCGAACCAGACCTTCATCGAAAAGAAGGGCAAGCTCGAGGTCGCCTCGATCCAGTTCCGCGACGAGGAGCATCTCTTCCAGATCGCCCAGCGGATCGTCAACAAGGTCGGGCGACGCATCGACCAGACCACCCCGCTCGCCGATGCCCGTCTCCAGGACGGCAGCCGCGTCAACGTCATCATCCCCCCGCTCTCGCTTCGCGGCACCGCAATCTCGATTCGTAAATTCTCCGAGAAGCCGATCACCATCGACATGATGCGCGGCTTCGGATCGATGTCCGAGAAGATGGGTACCTGCCTGAAGATCGCCGGCGCCAGCCGCATGAACGTGATCATCTCCGGCGGTACCGGTTCGGGCAAGACGACAATGCTCAACGCTCTGTCCAAGCTGATCGACCCGGGCGAGCGCGTGATCACGATCGAGGACGCGGCCGAGCTTCGCCTGCAGCAGCCGCACTGGCTGCCGCTCGAGACCCGCCCGCCCAATCTCGAGGGCCAGGGTGCGATCACCATTCGCGACCTCGTCATCAACGCCCTGCGTATGCGCCCGGATCGCATCATCCTCGGCGAGATTCGCGGCAGCGAGTGCTTCGATCTGCTCGCCGCGATGAATACGGGCCATGACGGCTCGATGGCCACGCTCCACTCCAACAGCCCGCGCGAATGCCTGGCCCGTATGGAGAACATGGTGATGATGTCGGACATCAAGGTGCCGAAGGAAGCGATCTCGCGCCAGATCGCCGATTCGGTCGACCTCATCATCCAGGTGAAGCGACTGCGCGACGGTACCCGCCGCACTACCAACATCACCGAGGTGATCGGAATGGAAGGCGACGTCATCGTCACCCAGGAATTGTTCAAGTTCGAATATCTCGACGAGACCGCGGACGGCAAGATCATCGGCGAGTACCGCTCGATGGGCCTGCGCCCCTACACGCTCGAAAAGGCCAAGCAATACGGCTTCGACCAGCCGTACCTGGAGGCGTGCCTCTAAGCACCCGTCAGCGAAACACCACCGTCCTTGCCCCATTGAGCAGCACGCGCCGCTCCGCCGTCCAGCGCACCGCGCGGGCGAGGACCTGCGCCTCCACGTCGCGCCCGATCCGGACCAGGTCGGCCTCGGCCGAGCGATGGTCGAGCCGTTCGACC
>JAQGLD010000131.1 GCA_028293055.1 Alphaproteobacteria bacterium | reverse complement strand
CCGGAGAGCAGGAGCGTGCCGGCCAGGAATGCGCCGACTGGAAGCATGCGAGGAAACATCAGAATACCGTACTGTGGGGTACGGATATCCAAAAGGCCGAACGCAGCGGCTTGTCAAGAAATATTCGTACCATATAGTATCATTATGTCAGGAGCGCCGAGCCGCCGCGAGATACGCCGCCAGGACCGCCGTAAAGCGATCCTGCTGGCCGCGCGTTCCTCGTTCATGGACAATGGCTATGCGGCCACCTCGATGTCGGCGATCGCAGCCGAGCTCGGCGGCTCCAAGACGACCCTGTGGGCCTATTTCCCGTCCAAGGAGGAATTGTTCTCCGCGGTGCTCGAGGAGGAGATCGGACGCTTCCGCGCCGCCTTGCTCGCCACCCTCGAGCTCCACGGCAGCCTCGAGGACACCCTGACCCGCTTCTGCACGGCCCTGCTCGCCAAGATCGGAGCTCCCGATTCGATCCGGCTCCATCGCATCGTCGCCGCCGAGGCCGGACGATTCCCCGAGCTTGGCCGGATCTTCTACGAGCGGGCGCCGCGCCAGACCCAGCAGCGCCTCGCCGCCTTCCTGGATTCGGCGATGCAGCGGGGCGAGCTGCGCGGCGCCAATCCCCTGCTCGCCGCCCAGCAGCTCCTCGCCTTGCTGCAGGCGAGGCTCTACACCTTCCGCCTGTGGAATGTCGGCGAGGCGGTCGACCTCGACAGCGACGTCGCCGCAGCGGTCGACACCTTCCTCAGGGCCTACGCACCGGACCGTCCGTAGAAGCCGCAATCGTGGACCCCGCGGGTGTCGTGCGCGTTGATGGGCGTGGCGGGGTTTCGGCCGGGGCGACGAATCCATAGATTATCGGTCTGGCGACCATATCCTCCCGGGGATCCGGCGCGGGCCGCGTATACGAGAGACTGTAAGAGCATGGACTGGATCGAACCCAAATCTCCGGCCGGGGTCGCCGAACTGCTCGAAAGCGGCTCCTCGCTCGGCCCGCTCGAGGCCTGGCCGCCATCGCTGCGAGCGACCTGGCGGCTGATGGTCCAGTCGAAATTCCCGATGTTCATCGCCTGGGGCGATTCGCTGAGCTTCCTCTACAACGATGCCTATGTGCCGATCCTCGGCGCCAAGCATCCGGGTTCGTTCGGACGGCCTTTCCGCGAGGTCTGGGCTGAGATCTGGCCCGACATCGCGCCGCTGGTAGATCGGGCGCTGGCCGGCGAGGCGAGCTGGCTCGAGGATTTGCCGCTGCTCATGCATCGCAACGGCTTCGACGAGCC
Source organism: Alphaproteobacteria bacterium (assembly GCA_028293055.1). Lineage (GTDB taxonomy): Bacteria > Pseudomonadota > Alphaproteobacteria > Sphingomonadales > Sphingomonadaceae > Allosphingosinicella. Next base: position 2,851 of record JAQGLD010000131.1, on the reverse strand, counting down.
GACCTGGTTCACCTTCTCCTACTCGCCCGCGCTCGACGACGAGGGACGGATCGCCGGACTGTTCTGCGCCTGCAACGAGACCACCGAAAAGGTGGTCGCGGTACGCCTCAACGCCGCGCAGAGCGAGCGGCTTGCCCAATTGTTCGAGCAGTCTCCGGCCTTCATGGCCCTGCTCGACGGCCCCGATCACCGCTTCGAGCTTGCCAACCCCGCTTATCTCCAGCTCGTCGGCCATCGCGAGATTCTCGGCAAGCCGGTGCGCGAGGCGCTTCCGGAGCTCGAAGGACAGGGCTTCTTCGAGCTGCTCGACCAGGTCTGGGCGGATGGCGAGCCGTTCGTCGGCCGCCAGGTTCCGGCCGCGATCGAGCGCGTTCCGGGCGGCGCGAAGGAGCAGGCCTGGCTCGATTTCGTCTATCAGCCGGTCCGCGATGGCGACGGCGGCGTGACCGGTATCTTCGTCAGCGGATATGAGGTCACCGATCTGCGCCAGGCGCAGGACCAGCTGCAGCTGGCGCAACGCGCCGGCAATGTCGGCGCATTCGAGCTTCATCCGGACACCCGTTCGCTCACCGTCACCGAGGAGTTCTGCCGGATCTGGGGAATCGCCCCGAGCCCGACGCTTCAGCTCTACGCCCTGCTGGATCTCGTCGCGCCCGAGGATCGGGCCCGGTTGCGCTCCGGCGACCACGATCCCTCGCCCGATGCGCTAGGCTACACCGAATATAGGATTCGCCGGCCCGACACGGGCGAATTGCACTGGATCGCCCGGCGCGGGGAAGCGATCCGCGACGAGGATCGCGGGCTGCTCCGGTTCGCCGGAGTGGTCTACGACATTACCGACCGAAAGCGCGTCGAGGAGCAATTGCGCCGGCTGACCGAGACGCTCGAGGAGAGGGTCGCGGAGCGCACCGCCGATCGCGACCGGATGTGGCGGCTGTCGACCGACGTGATGCTGGTCGGGAGCTTCGACGGGACGATCGAGGCGGTCAATCCCGCCTGGAAGACGCTGTTCGGATGGTCGGAGGAGGACTTGGTCGGCCGGTCGGTGCTCGATCTCGTCCACCCGGAGGATCGCGAGCGCACAAGCGCGGAAATGTCCAATCTCGAGCGGGGACTGACCACCCTGCGCTTCGAGAATCGCTACCGCCGCAAGGACGGCTCGTGGCGCTGGCTGTCCTGGACCGCGGTTCCCGACGAGCAGCATCTCCATGCGGTGGGCCGGGACATAGAGGCCGAGAAGCGCGCCCAGGAGGATCTCGAGCGCACCCAGGAAGCGCTCCGCCAGGCCCAGAAGATGGAGGCGGTCGGCCAGCTCACCGGCGGCATCGCCCACGATTTCAACAATCTGCTCACCGTCGTCACCGGCAATCTCGACATGGTCCGGCGACTGATGGATTCGCAACTCGACGCCCGCTCGCGCCGCGGTCTCGACAATGCGCTGCGCGGCGCCGAGCGCGCCGCTTCGCTCACCCAGCGCCTGCTCGCTTTCTCGCGCCGCCAGCCGCTCCAGCCGCGGCCGCTCCAGCTCGGCCGGCTGATCACCGGAATGTCGGACCTGCTGACCCGCTCGCTCGGCGAGACGATCCAGCTCGAATCAGTCACCGGCGCCGGCCTGTGGGAGGTCGAGGTCGATCCCAACCAGCTCGAAAGCGCCTTGCTCAACCTCGCGGTCAATGCCCGCGATGCGATGCCCGGCGGCGGCAAGCTCACCATCGAAGTGTCCAATGTCGAGCTCGACGCCGGCTATACCCGGCGCGAAAGCGAGGTCGCGCCCGGCCAATATGCGATGATCGCGGTCACCGACACCGGCTCGGGAATGAGACGCGATACGCTGGAACGGGTGTTCGAGCCCTTCTTCACCACCAAGGAGGTCGGCCGCGGCACCGGCCTCGGTCTGTCGATGGTCTACGGCTTCATCAAGCAGTCCGGCGGCCACGTGAAGATCTATTCGGAGGAGGGACAAGGCACCACCGTCCGGCTCTATCTGCCCCGGCTCCAGTCGGGCAGCTTCGCCGAGGCGGAAGAGGAGCTTGCCGAAGCGCCGAGCGCGGGCCGGCGCGAGGAGAGCATCCTCGTCGTCGAGGATGACGACGATGTCCGCCTCTACACCGTCGAATCGCTGCGCGAGCTCGGCTATCGGGTCCTCGAGGCGCATGACGGCCCGTCGGCGCTGCGCCTGCTCGATCGCCAGGACAGAGTCGACCTGCTCTTCACCGATGTCGTGATGCCGGCCATGAACGGACGCGAGCTCGCCGATCTCGCCCGCCAGCGGCTGCCCGGACTGCGTGTCCTGTTCACCACCGGCTATGCCCGCAACGCCGCCCTCCACGCCGGCCGGCTCGACCCCGGGGTCGACCTGCTGCCCAAGCCGTTCACCTTCGCGGCGCTCGCCGCCAAGGTCCGCGCCACGCTGGACCGCAGCGCTTCGGACCGGGTGCTGGTCATCGACTCCGACCCGGCCTTCCGGACGAAGGCGCTCGACCTGCTCCAGCAGATCGGCTTCAGCGGCGACGAGGCCGCCAATGCCGCCGAGGCGCTGGGCAAGGTGCGAATCAGCGAGGGGCGATACGACGCCATCCTTGCCGGCCATCTCAGCCGCGGCGGTCCGCCGGAGGCGCTCGTCCAGGAGCTTCGCTCGATCCGAAGCGACCTGCCCGTCCTGCTCGCCGTCGACGATGCAGAGCCGCTTCGCGACCTTTACGCCGGCGATCCTTGCGTCGCCATCGTCCCGCGCGCGCTGGAGCCGGCCAGCCTCCGCAGCCAGCTCCGCCTGCTCGGCGCGAGGTGCGGGGGGTAACTTCCTCCCCGCTGGCGGCGAGGTTCCCAGCCCAAGCCGTCAATTCGATATTAG
>JAQGLD010000116.1 GCA_028293055.1 Alphaproteobacteria bacterium | reverse complement strand
GGCCGGCGCGGTCACCCGGCTCCAGGCCGGCCCGGTCGCCAGCCGCGAAGCCGCGGAACGGCTTTGCGTCGCTGCCAAGGCCGCCGGCTCCGCCTGCTTCCCGGTCGCGCCTTAACCGATTGTTCGGCCTCCTCCCTTAAGACGGTTTCCAGTGGAAGCCGCGAGGACGAGATGGGGGCGGTCGGAAAGGTCAAAGGCGGATCGGCAATGGCTTCGCGCTGGCGGAGGCGCCGGATGTGCGTCCTGGTCAGCGATCGGCCGTCGCCGGCAGCCTTGCGAGAGATTTCCGCGACCGGAGCCTTTCTCGAGACCAATGCCCGTCCCGAGCTCGGTACGATGGTCGAGCTCCGCCATCCCGAGGCCGGCGCCATCCACGGCCGTGTCCAGTCGCTCGCGACGGACGGGATCCGCCTGATCTTCACCTGCGGCGAACATTCGATGGGCTTCGCCCTCGCCGCCATCGCAAGCGACATGAGCCGGCCCGGCTGACATCCCCGGCGTTCAAGGGACACGCGTCCCGCTTTGCTCGTCATTCCCGCTTTCGCGGGAATGACGAAGAACGTTTTGGTTCTGATTTTTGTCATATCTAGGCCCGGAGTAGAGGTGGGCACCTCCCACCACTAGAATTACCTAATCCGCTTCCCAATCCCGCCGCGAATAGCCCTGGGCGTAGAGCAAGGCGGTGAGATCATTGTGCTCGATCCGCGCATGCGCGGCCGCAGCAGTCTTCGGCTTGGCGCGATAGGCTACCCCCAGCCCGGCCGCCTCGATCATTGGAATATCGTTCGCGCCGTCGCCCACCGCCAGGCTCTGGTCGAGCCCGAGGCCGAGCTCTGCAGCGCTTTCGATCAAGGCGCGCCTCTTGGTGTCGGCCCCGACGATCGGGTCCGCGACCGTGCCGAGCAGCCTTCCCTCGCCGATCTCGAGCGTGTTGGCGATCGCCCGGTCGAATCCGATCTCGGCAGCGACCCGGTCGGCGAAAATCGTGAACCCGCCGGAGACGAGCACGGTATAGGCCCCCTCCCGTCTCATCGTTCGGACAAGGGCGCGGGCGCCCGGCATGATCTTCACGCGTTCGGCGTGGCAGCGATCGAGCATCGCTTCGTCCATGTCCCTGAGCAGGGCGACTCGTTCGCGCAGCGCGCCTTCGAATGCGAGCTCGCCGCGCATCGCCCGGTCGGTGACGCTGGCGACCTGCTCCTTGATCCCGGCATAATCAGCGAGCTCGTCGATGCATTCGACCGTGATCATCGTCGAATCCATGTCGGCGACGAGCAGCTTCTTGCGCCGCCCGGATTCGCCCTGGACGATCACATCGCATTCGGGGATCAGGCCTTCGAGCGTGCGCCGCGCCTTTTGCGGGCCGATCGGGATCAGCAGGTCGCAAGCCTTGTCCTCGTCGAGCCAGCTCCGCCCGTCGCTCTCGAGATCGGCCTCGCGCAACGCATCCTCGGCCGTCGAAATATCGCCGCTCGAAAGCCGCTGCTTTGCTATCAGGGTCGCGATGAACATGACTTCCTCTCGGCTCAAGGTGGCGCTTATCGCGGGGCCGACCGCGAGCGGCAAGTCGTCGCTGGCGCTCCGCCTCGCCGAATCCAGCAACGGAGTGGTGATCAACGCCGACAGCGCCCAGGTCTATCGCGACCTGCGCGTGGTCAGCGCCCGACCGGTGGCGGGCGACGAGGCGCGTGCGCCGCACCGCCTCTACGGCATCCAGGACGGCGCCTCGCCCTGTTCGGCGGCGAACTGGGCCGAGGAAGCGAGGCGCGAGATCGCGACGGCGCACCGCGGCGGCCAGCTTCCAATCCTGGTCGGAGGGACCGGGCTTTACATCCGCACCCTGATCGACGGGATCGCGCCGGTTCCCGACATCGATCCGCGAATCCGCGCCGAGGTCCGCGCCATGCCGGTGGCGGAAGCACATTCGGCCCTCGCCAGCGAGGATGACGACGCTGCAAAGCGGCTTCGCCCGAGCGATACGACACGGGTGGCGCGTGCGCTCGAGGTGGTGCGGTCCACCGGGCGGCCGCTGGCCGAGTGGCAGGCCCACAAGACGGGAGGAATCGGCGGCACGGTCGAGTTGTCGGCATTGGTCCTGCTGCCGCCCCGCGACTGGCTCTACGAGCGCTGCGATGCCCGATTCGAGACGATCCTTTCGGAAGGCCAGGACGAGGTTCGCGACCTGCTCGACCGCAGGCTGGATCCCGATTTGCCGGTGATGCGCGCGATCGGGGTGCCGGAGATCGCCGCCTGGCTGCGCGGCGAAATGACTCGGGGCGAAGCCCTGGACGCGGGGCGGATCGCGACGCGGCGTTATGCCAAGCGGCAATATACCTGGTTTCGGCGCCAGCCGCCCGCTCAATGGCCGCGGTTCGAACGGGCGCTTGCGAGCGAAGCGGATTTCGACGCGGCCTTGGCCTGTCTCCTTCCTCCCCCTTGATGGGGGGAGGGTTGGGAGGGGTGGAGCAAGAGGCCCACGCTCAGCCGGCGGAGAGTCCACCCCTCCCCAACCTCCCCATCAAGGGAGGGAAATCGCATATGGCGGGCACTCCAATCCTCCCTGTGAGCGAAGCTCATGGGGAGGGGGACCGCGCGAAGCGCGGTGGAGGGGCGAACGGCGCCGGACGGCCCCTCCACCATGCTCCGCGTGGTCCCCCTCCCCATCCGCTTCGCGGACAGGGAGGACGAGTAAAGCCATATGCGATTCCCCTCCCATCAAGGGGAGGGGGTCCGTTGCCGCCGCAAGTATAATCCACTAGCCCCGTCGGAATGCAGGTCTATCGGGACAAGGACGCCGATCTCGGCCTCGTTCAGCAGCGCAGCATCGCGATCATCGGCTACGGCAATCAGGGCCGGGCGCAGGCGCTCAACCTGCGCGATTCGGGCGTGGCCGATCTGGTCGTCGGGCTGGCGGAGGGCTCGCCGAGCCGGGCTCGTGCCGAAGCCGATTCGATCCCAGCGCTGACTCCCGCACAGGCCGCAGGCCGTGCGGACATGGTCGTCATTCTTGCCCCCGACGAGACTCATGGGCGGCTCTACGCCGATCATGTCGCGCCGAACCTGCGCGAGGGCGCAGCTCTGGTTTTCGCGCACGGGCTCAGCATCCGCTTCGGCCTGATCCTGCCGCGCCCCGATCTGGATGTGCTGCTGGTCGCGCCCAAGGGCCCGGGCACAGCCCTGCGAGAGGATTATCTGCGCGGCGGCGGGCTGGTCTCCCTGATCGCAGTCCACCAGGATGCCACCGGCCAGGCGGAGTCGCTCGCTTTGGCTTATGCCGCAGCGCTCGGCAGCGGCCGCGCCGGAATCCTTGCGACAAGCTTCGCGGAGGAATGCGAGGCCGATCTGTTCAACGAGCAGGCGGTGTTGTGGGGCGCGATCCCCGAACTGATCCGCGCCGGCTTCGAGACTCTCGTAGACGCCGGTTTCTCGCCCGAAATCGCCTATTTCGAGTGCCTGACCGAGGTCAAGCTGATCGCCGACCTGATCGCGGCACGCGGCCTTGCCGGGATGACCGAGGCGATCTCGACCACCGCCAAGTTCGGAGCGATGCAAGGCGGCGCCCGAATCGTCAACGCAGACAGCCGCACCGAAATGCGCCGGATCCTGCGGGAGGTCCGCTCCGGCGCCTTCGTCAGGGATCTGATCGCCGAGGCCGAAGCTGGTTATCCGCGGCTCGAGGCCGCGCAGGGACAAGCGCGCGGCCACCCGATCGAAAAGGTCGGGGAAGAGATAGAGCGTTTGAAAGGCTGATCGTCCCCGAACGCGGGGATAAGATCATGCCGCTCGTGCGTGAAGCTCGGCGAAGCCCGCGAACTGGGCTCGAAGGTTGGCATCGTCCAGCGGCGCGACCAGCCGCTCGACCTCGCCGCGCAGATCGGCCGCTCCGCCGATCTCGCCGCCGCCGCGGAACGCCATCGACCAGTCGCCGAACTGCCGCGTCTCGACCGTCCGGCAGCCGAGCTGGACCAGGGCGCCATGACGGGGATCGGCGGCGATCCGCGCATACGTGGCAAGCACGGCATCGCTCGGCCCTTCGAGCGCCTGCAGGAACCGGCGACCGGCCGCGAGCAGCAGGCCCGTCACTTGGTGAAGCTGGTTGTTGCGCCGGGATATGTCGAGAATTTCCTCGAGCTGGTCGGAGCCGATCGGCCGGCGTGCGCTGCTGATATAGACGATCTGAAGCAAGGTCGTGGCTCCCGCTGAGGATGGATCCTTCTAGCCAATCGGCTGCGAAGAAAGGGTAAACCCGCCAGAGCTTTGTCTCGGTTTTCGGTCCTAATTGGCGGCTGCGCCTGCGGGCCGGTCCGCCCGCTTCGCTTTTGCGGCGAAAAGGTTGCCGAAATAATCGCCCTGGTACCAGAGCGGCCGCTGGTCGGCGTCGGCGAGATCGCGGCTGATCAGATAGTTGAGCTTCGCGAAGCGGGCGCCGGCCTCCCAGTTGATCGGCTGCGACATATCGTCCTGGACATGGTGATAGGCGCCGTTGAGAAATTGCGCCCATTTCTCGGCTCCGCCATTCGCGAAACCGGTGGCCAGGAATACCGCCGGCACGCCCTGGCGGACGAACTGATAATGGTCCGACCGGGTGAAGATGCTCTGCTCGGGCATCGGATCGGGCGACATCTTGAGGTCCATCTTGCCAGCGGCGCGTGCCACCGTCCGCGCAAGGGTGGAATGGTCGGCGCCGAACGCGATCACATCGGTGAAATCGTAGAGCAAGAGCGGCATGTCGAGATCGACGACGCTCGCGATGCTTGCGATCGGGACGGTCGGGTGGTTGGCGAAATAATCCGCGCCGAGCAGCCCCTTCTCCTCCCCGGTATTTGCGATGAACAGGATCGACCGCCTCGGCCTCTCGCCCGATTCGACGAAGGCGCGCGCGGCCTCGAGCATCGTCGCCACTCCGGCGGCATTGTCGAGCGCGCCATTATAGATTCGGTCCTCGCCGGGCTTGGCGTCGCGCTTGATCCCAAGATGGTCGAGATGGCCCATCAGCACGACATATTCGCCGGCCAGCTTCGGGTCGCTGCCGGGCAGCAGGCCGATCACTTCGGGGCTGGTGATTCGGGTCCAGCTGCTCCTGCGCTTGAGCCGGACAGTCGTCGCGAGCGCGAAGCCCTTGGGCCGCGCTTGCGGCCGCGCGGCCTCCGCCTCGACCTGCGCGAAGCTGCGCGGAGCTCCGGCGAAGAGCAAGGACGCGGCGGGATCGTTGAGCAATGCGGTCGCCCTGACGCCCGGAGCCTCGTCGAGGACGCGCCCGTCGGGGCCGAGCCATTGCATCACCGGCCGGCCGCCATAATCGCGCATCTGCGCGAACGGCCGCACCCTCGCATATTGCGCGGTCGGAATGGTCACCACGCCGATCGCGCCGTGGCGCGCGGCGACGGCTTCCTTCTGGCTGCCGAGGTGGGCGGAAATCTCGCTTGGCAGGCCTTCGGGCATGCCGCCGAGCACCGCGACGATCTTGCCGCGCACATCGAGCCCGGCATAGTCGCTCGGGCCGGCCGCTTCATCGTCGATTCCATAGCCGACGAAGACGACCGGAGCACTGACATCCTGGGCCTGCTCGGTCAGGCTGGGCCGGGCCACGAACTCGCTCCCGTTCGACCAGCTCTTCGATCCGCCGGGCCCGGAGATGGTCAGGCTCGGCACGCCCTCCAGCATCGCGGAGCGCAGCGGAACCTGCTGGTACCAGCCGCCATCCGTACCGGCCGGCCTGAGGCCGAGACCGAGGAACTGGCTGGCGACATAAGCGGCCGCGACTTCGTGGCCCCGCGAGCCGGTGTCGCGCCCTTCAAGCGAATCGTCGGCGAGGAAGGCGACATGGCCTTTGAAACGGTCGGCCGAGAATGTCGGCTGGGCAGCGGATGCGGCGGTCGCCAGGAGCAGCGACGCCGAGATGGCGAATCCAGGAAAACGCATTCAAAATCCTAGGAGAATGGCGAAGATCGGCACCTTCCTAAGAGCGATCCCCGGCCCCGACAAGCGGGCTCAGGCCGCGTTGCGAACCGAGTCGCATTGGGCGAGCAGCGCCTGGGCACCGGCGGCATCGACCGGTCGGCTGAACAGATATCCCTGGACATAGCCGCAGCCCTGGAGGCGGAGCTCGTCGAGCTGGCCGATCTCCTCGACGCCTTCGGCGGTCGCCTCCATGCCCAGCGCCGCAGCGAGCGCGGTAATCGCCTGGACGATCGCCGAGGCATCGGGACGAGTCGCGATCTGCCGGATGAAGGACTGGTCGATCTTGATCTTGTCGAACGGAAAGCTCTGCAGATAGGACAGGCTCGAATAGCCGGTACCGAAATCGTCGAGCGCGATCCTGATGCCGAGCTGACGCAGCG
>JAQGLD010000094.1 GCA_028293055.1 Alphaproteobacteria bacterium | reverse complement strand
TCTGGAGCGCAACCCCCATTTCCTCGGCGATCGCCATGAACAGATTGTTGAACAGCTCGAGCATCACTGGATCGACGCGGGTGCCGATCGCATGGCGAGCGGCGCGCGGGACCGCGCGGGTGAGGATGAGGTTGCCGAGCAGATCGACCTCGGCCTGCCATTCGGGCTCGACGACGGTGGTAGCGGACGGGTCGATGATCAACGCCGGGCCGGGAATGCGAGCGCCGGGGGCGAGGGTGGAGCGATCGATGACGGAAAATTCCTCCCCGGTACGGGGAGGGGGACCAGCCGCAGGCTGGTGGAGGGATTGGCACTGGGGTGGAGAGTCTCGGCCAGCCCCTCCACCGCTCGCTGTCGCGAGCGGTCCCCCTCCCCGTTCCGGGGAGGATCTGCCCACCGCTTCGACGATCGCCGTTTCTACGACGACCCCCGTCCCCGGCGAATCAAATCCGAACCGCGTGCGGTGCGCCGCCTCGAATGCCTCGCGCATCGCCTCGTTCGTGCCGGCCTCGACATCCAGGCTGGTGTCGCTGCCGTCGTAGCGCAGCGCCGCCCGCCGGCGGATCTCGACACGCTCCACGCCCTGCGCGCGCAATGCCTCGGCGGCTTCGTCGCCAAGCTCGGCCAGCGCTTCGTCGAGGTCATCTCCGCCAAGCGTCCGCTGCCTGAGCTCGACCTGGTCGGCGAGGCCCATGCCGTAGGCGCTGAGCACTCCAGCGAGCGGGTGGATCATCACCCGCTCCATCGCCAGGGCGTCGGCGACCAGGCAGGCATGCTGGCCGCCGGCGCCGCCGAAGCATTGCAGCGTGTAGCGGGTGACATCATGGCCGCGGGCGATCGAGATCTGCTTGATCGCCTTGGCCATGGAGTCGACCGCGATCCGGACGAAGCCCTTGGCGACCTGCGCCGCGCTCATCCTGGCGCGTGCGCCGATCTCGGCGCAGAGCGCGCGCGACGCCTCGGCGTCGATGGGCTGGTCGCCATTCGGGCCGAACACGGCCGGGAAATGCTCGGCCCGGATCTTGCCGAGTACGACATTGCAGTCGGTGATGGTGAGCGGGCCGCCGCGGCGGTAACAGGCCGGGCCCGGCACCGCACCGGCGCTGTCCGGGCCGACCCGGAAGCGGCTGCCGTCATAATGGCAGATCGAGCCGCCGCCAGCGGCGACGGTGTGGATCTCGAGCATCGGCGCCCGCACCCGAACGCCCGCGACGATCGTCTCGTTGGTCCGCTCGTAATGGCCGGCATGATGGGAGACATCGGTCGAGGTGCCCCCCATGTCGAAGCCGATGATCCGGTCGAACCCCGCTTCCTCCGCGCTCTTGACCATGCCGACGATTCCGCCGGCCGGCCCCGAAAGGATCGCATCCTTCCCCTGGAAGGTAGCGGCGTCGGTGAGACCGCCGTTCGATTGCATGAAGAACAAGCGGGTCTCCGCGCCGAGCGCAGCGACGACTCGGTCGACATAAAGACGCAGAACCGGCGACAGATAGGCATCGACCACTGTTGTATCGCCGCGTCCGACCAGCTTGATCAAGGGCCCGACCTCGTGGCTGGCCGACACCTGGGTAAAGCCTGTCTCTCTCGCCAGCGCCGCAAGCGCCCTTTCGTGCTCGGTCCAGCGCCAGCCGTGCATCAGCACGATCGCGACGGCCCGCGACCCATCGGCATAGGCCTCAAGCAGGCCGGCCCGAGCCGCCTCGAGATCGAGCGGGCGCAACACCTCGCCATCGGCGGTCACTCGCTCGTCGATCTCGACGACCCGGTCGTAGAGCGACTCGGGAAGCACGATCCTTCGCGCGAAGATATCCGGCCGGGCCTGGTAGCCGATGCGCAACGCATCGCCGAAGCCGGCGGTGATGGCGAGCAGGACCCGCTCGCCCTTGCGCTCGAGCAGGGCGTTGGTGGCGACCGTGGTCCCCATCTTCACCGCCTCGATCGGCGCCCCGCCGAATCTCGGGCCATGCTCCGCGATCAATCGGCGGATTCCTTCAACTGCGGCATCGTCATATTGCTCGGGATTGTCCGAGAGCAATTTGCGAATGTGCAGAAGCCCGTCGGGCGCGCGCGCGACGATGTCGGTGAACGTGCCGCCGCGGTCGATCGAGAAATTCCAGCTCGTCACCGCGGCGGCATAGCAACCCCTAGACGGCGCCGATATGGGTCTGTCCGACCATGCAATAGAGCATCGGGATCGACAGGATCAGGTTGGTCCGCGAGGCCATCATCGCGACCGAGGCGGCCTTCGCCTTCACGTCGTCGGCGACGGCCACGATGCCGAGCGCCTTTTTCTGGTTCGGCCAGATGATGAACCACACATTGGCGGCCATGATGATGCCGAGCCACATGCCGAGTCCGATCACCCTATAGCCTGCCTGAAAACTGAGCGCGCGGCCGCTGAAACCGCCTTGCTGGGTCTCGGCGACGAGCAGGCCTAGGATCACCGTCGCGAGCGCCGCCCAGCGGAACCAGAACAAGGCCGCCGGAGCGATATATTTGGAGACCGCCGGCTTCAGCTCGGCCGGCACCTTCGGCATCGTCGGGATCTGCACGAAGTTGAAATAATAAAGCAGGCCGATCCACAATATGCCGGCGAAGATGTGCACGAAGCGCAGCCACTGCGCCCACGGATACGTGCCGTCGCTCAGCATCGTGCCGTGCAGGCCGAACATGGCGACGATAAGCAGCACGACGCCGATCCCGAGCGCCAGATGAAAATTGCCGAATATCTTGGCCATCGCGTCTTCCCCTTGTTCTGGATGCGCAACATCCTAGCGCCCGAGGCTCGTGTTGGTAAGGGGAATCCTAGCGCATTCGCCACATGATGCTTTGCGCGAAGGGCGTCCACAGGCCGGTGCGCACTCCTGCCCGGCGCAGCGCCTCGCCGGTCCAGGCATTGCAGTCCCGAAAGGCGTTGTAGGAGCCGACGCCTTCGTAGAACATGTCGGAGGGACCGTAGCCCCGGCCGATCAGGGGAATGGTGCGGCCGCTATTGTCGTAGCGAAAGCTGGCGCGGATGAACTTGACCATCCTGCCATATTCCTCGTGGCTGAGGATCAGCGGCCGCTGATAGGCGTCGGGGACCGGATCATTGTCGTGATCGGCATGGATCAGGCTGGTCCCGCGCCCGAACAGCGCCCGCAGCGCGGTGCCGGGGCTGAGGTCGCTCCAGGTCGGCGTGTTGAGGTAGAATTCGCGGTTGCCGTAGCCGAGCGCGACATAATTGCCGGCATAGCGCGGATCGCGAATATGCTGCGCGGGCACCAGCGGCCGCCAGTCCATCTCGGGATTGACGATCGGCACCATCAGCCAGGTGTGGACTCCGTTGGTCCGGACGAAGATCGGAACGCCGCTCTTCGCCTCCTGCCAGCCGGGATGGGCGGGAAGGATTCCGAGGACGAGGGCGGCGAGCCGATAGAGCGAAGGGATGGCGAACAGGGCGCCGATCGACTTCGGTGCGATGCGGAGCGCTCTTGCCATGGCGCAACCTAACCGGCCCGTCGCCAATTGCGAAGCCGGCTCTCATCCTCCCTGTCCTCGTAGCGTAGGGAGAGGATAATGGCTGGAAAGACGCGGCCGCACTGCTAACGCTGCTTCATGGGCGAATGGGTTATCGGAATCATCGGCGGCTCGGGCCTCTACGCGCTCGATGCTCTCGAGGATAAGGCGTGGATCGAGATCGACACGCCCTGGGGTCCGCCCTCGGACGCGCTGCTCGTCGGGCGCCTCCACGGGGTGAAGTTCGTCTTCCTGCCTCGCCACGGCCGCGGCCACCGGGTTCCACCGAGCGGGCTCAACTTCCGCGCGAATGTCGATGCGATGAAGCGCGCGGGGTGCACCGACCTGATCGCGGTCTCCGCGATTGGATCGCTGCGCGAGGCGCTCGAACCCGGTCGTTTCGTGATCGTCGATCAGTTCGTCGACCGCACGTTCGCGCGCGAATCCTCCTTCTTCGGGCCCGGCATCACGGCTCATGTCTCGATGGCCGATCCGGTCTGCCCCCGCCTCGCCGAAATGGCTGCAGCGGCCGCCGAGAGCGCCGGAGCGCCGGTGTCGCGCGGAGGATGCTACCTTGCGATGGAGGGGCCGCAATTCTCCACCCGGGCGGAGAGCCGTCTCTACCGCGCCTGGGGCTGCGATGTGATCGGCATGACCGCGATGCCCGAAGCCAAGCTCGCCCGCGAGGCCGAGCTCCCTTATGCCCTGGTCGGAATGGTCACCGATTATGACAGCTGGCGCGAGGACGAGGAGCCGGTCGAGGCGGCGACGATCATCGCCCAGATCGAGGCCAATGCCGGAGCGGCCACCCGGTTGGTCGAGGCCCTGGCCAGGGCATTGCCGCGCGAGCGCACGCCCTCGCCAATCGACACGGCGCTGGACCAGGCGATCTTCACCGCGCCGGCTGCGCGCGATCCGGCGATGATCGCAAGGCTCGACGCGGTCGGCAAACGGGTCTTCGGCCGGGACTGATGGAACTGGCCTTGCCGCCTTATGCCGAGCTGCTCGGCCTTCGCACCGCTCGCGACCAAGCCGGCGAGATGCTGTGGATCATGCCGTTTCGCGAGGAAGTGGTCGGGCGCCCGGGCTTCCTCCACGGCGGCGCGATCGCGGGCCTTCTCGAATTCGCGGCGCTCGGCACCCTCGCTTCGGCGCTCGACGACGAGACGAGGATGAAGCCGATCAATGTCAGCATCGATTTCATGCGCGGCGGAATCGACCATGACACATTCGCCTCGGCACTGATCACCCGGCTCGGCAAGAGGGTCGCCAATGTCGAGGCGCACGCCTGGCAGCAGGACCGTTCCAGGCCGATCGCCGCAGCGCGGATGAACCTGCTGCTCCGGCGGGGTCGCTCCCCGAACTGAGACCCTCTTCGTCATTCCCGGGAAAGCGGGAATCCCGCTGCCTTTGCGGGGCCGCATGGCAGTTCCGGAAGAAGAAGCGGGATCCCCGCTTTCGCGGGGACGACGAGCAGTAGAAGGCGATCCACCAGCCTGGGAGCTGCTTGCAACCCCTCAATAGCCGCGCATCCGCGCCAGCCGATCCGAGTGATAATTGGGGTCGCCGAACAGCTCGTTGAGCACCCGGTCCCGCTTCATGTAGAGCCCGATATCATATTCGTCGGTCATTCCGACGCCGCCGTGCATCTGCACCCCTTCCTGCACCGCGAGGGTCGAGGCGCGCCCGGCCTTGGCCTTGGCGACGGCGACCATCGCCTCCGCCTCGTCGCTGCCTTCGTCGAGCAATTGCTGGGCCTTGAGCGCGGCGGCGCGGGCGATCTCCAGCTCCGAATACAGATGGGCGGCGCGGTGCTGGAGCGCCTGGAACTCGCCGATCGGCCGCCCGAACTGCTTCCTATGCCGGAGATAGTCGACACTCATGTCCATCGCCGCGGAGCCGACCCCGACCAGCTCCGCCGCAGCGCCGCTTCGGCCGGCGGCGAGCACGCGGGCCAGAACGGCCTCGCCCTGCCCGACCTCGCCGATCACCGCATCGGCATCGAGCTCGACATCGCGGAAGTCGATCCGGGCGCCGATGCTCGAATCCGCCAGCCGCACGCCTTCGACCTCGAGTCCGGCGCGGTCCGGCTCGACCGCGAACAGGGTCAGTCCCTCCTCCGCGCGTGCGGCGACGACCAGCAGATCGGCGGACGCGCCCTGCACGACGAACTGCTTGCGGCCCGAAAGACGGAAGCCGTTGCCGGACCGGTCGGCGCGCATCGCGATCGCCTCGGGCCGATGCTTGGCTCCCTCGTCGATCGCCAGCGAAGCGACCGTCTCGCCGGCGATTATGCCTGGAAACCAGCGTTGCTTGTGCCTCGTCCCCTTCAGCGCCTCGACCACCGCCACCGCGGTGATCAGGAAGGGCGAAGGCGTGAGGTTGCGGCCGATCGCCTCGAGCACGATCCCGGCCTCGACATGACCGAGGCCGAGGC
>JAQGLD010000072.1 GCA_028293055.1 Alphaproteobacteria bacterium | reverse complement strand
GCGCGATGAGGTTGGCCCGCGACCAGCGCTCGACCACCGCCCTCACGCGGTCGCCGACCGGCTGGATGACGCTGGCGGTGAGCACGCCGGCGATGGCGAGGGCGATTCCGTCGCTCGGGAAATAGGGGGTGAGCACGACCTTGGCCACCTCGACGACCGCGCCGAACAGGATGGCGAGCAAAGGCGCGGCGACCACCCAGACCGCCGAGCGGGTGATCGCTACATCGGCATCGTAGAGGCGGAAACGGAGCAGGGCGATGCCGAGACCTCCCCACAGGCAGAGCGAGTTGCCGAGATCGAGGGCGTCGGTCGTCATGTCGTTGACGATCGTCGCGAGCAGGCCGTTGAACCGATAGGCCAGGCCCGAGACGATGGCGGCGGCCAGCGAGAAGATCGCTGCCCCGGCGAAGCCGAGCGCCGCCCACCTTATCTGCTGGCGGTCGATGCCCCGCACCGAACGCCGATAGCGCGCGACGACCGCCAGCTCGCTGAGCGCGATGGCCGGATAGATTCCCTGCGCGTGAAGATCCGGATCGAGGAAGAAGACGCCAAGCCACGCCAGGTTGGCGAGCGCGAGCATTCGCGACAGGCGGAGCTCGAACCGGCCGTCGGGGAAGGCGAGGATGGCGATATTGGTCAGCGCGACTCCAAATGCGGCCGCGATCAGCGCGGCTTGGTAGCCGACGAGGCCGGTCGGCATCGTCACCGGGACCAAGGCGGCGACGGCGAGCAAGGCCGCGACGGAATTGCGCCGCTGCCGATAGAGCAGGGCCGAGGCGACCAAAGCGATGGCTGCGCCGAGGCCGAGGATCATCCGGGTCCAGCCGCCCATCAGCGATTCCGACAGCCCGGCCGAATGCAAGGCGGCGGCGACCTCGCCCGAGCTCGCCCGAAGCACCGCGCGCCGACGGCTGCCGTCAGGGTGCTGCACGGTTAGCGCGATCGCAGTGCCGTCGCGCGCGTCGACGACCGTCCCGAGCGCCTCGTCGAGGGCGCGCTGGTCCGCCAGCTCGACGATATGGTCTCCCGCACGGATGCCGGAGCGCCTCGCCTCGGCGCCGGGCACCTCGTAGACCAGAAGATAAGGCGTCGCGTCGCGCGTATAGTTGATCCCGACCCGTAGCAGCGGGAGGCGCTCGGGGCCGTCCCACTGGATCCGGGCCAGGGTCAGCCCTGTGGCGACCAGAGCGGCCAGGAACAAGGCAGCCCAGCCGAGGCGGTAGAGGAGCATCAGCCTCGGCCCCAGCTCGGGCAGTCGCCAGCGGGTTGCCGGCCCGCCGGGCTGGTCTCGCCCGGCGAGTGGGTCCGGGATCATGCCGGCTCCCGGTTCAGCGCTTGCGGGCCTTCGCGCCGGATCCGTTCAACGCCACTGCGGCGCGGACCAGGGCCTTCAGCGCCTCCGGGTCGATCGTCTCGCCCTCGCGGACATCGATCGCCCGCCTGACATTGCCATCGAGGCTCGAATTGAACAGGCCGGTGGGATCGTCGAGCGCAGCGCCCTTGGCGAAGGTCAGCTTGACCACCGCCTTGTACGTTTCGCCGGTGGTGATGATCCCGTCGTGAGACCAGACCGGGACCCCGCGCCACTTCCACTCCTCGACCACGTCCGGATCGGCCTCTCGGATCAAGGCGCGCAGCCCGGCGAGCGTCTTGCCCCGCCAGTCGTCGAGCGCCTCGATCCGTTCGTCGATCAGCTGCGAGGGAGACTTGTCGGTTCCGCTCTCGCTCATCGCCATTTCCCCCCTGCCCTTCGGGTCAGCCTACCACACCTTCACCCGGCTCTTCTCGTCGAGATACAATTTCTGGCCGGGCTTCACATCGAAGGCCGGATACCAGGCGTCGAGATTGCGCACGGTCAGGTCACGGAACATCGCCGGCGCGTGGACATCGGTCGCGATGCGGGCGCGCAGCGCCTTCTCGCGCATCTTGGTTCGCCACGCCTGGGCGAAGGCGAGGAAGAAGCGCTGGTCGCCGGTCAGGCCGGCAATCACCGGCGCGGGCCTGCCGCCTAGCGACTTGTGATAGGCCTCGTAGGCCGCGGTCAGGCCGGCGACATCGGCGATATTCTCGCCAAGCTCCTGCTTGCCCTTGAGGTGGAGGCCGGGCAGCGCTTCATAGGCGTCATATTGGGCGGCGAGCGCCGCGCCGGCCTGTTCGAAGCGCTTGAGGTCGCTCGGTGTCCACCAATTGTGCAGCCGGCCGGCGGAATCGAAATCGGCGCCGAGATTGTCGAAGCTGTGGCTGATCTCGTGGCCGATCACCGCTCCGATCGCTCCGTAATTGGCGGCGGCGTCGAAATGCGGATCGAAATAGGGCGATTCGAGGATCGCGGCAGGGAAGTTGAGCGCGTTCTGCAGCGGCAGGTTGATCGCATTGACCGTCTGGGGGTCCATCCACCACTCGCCGCGGTCGACCGGCCGGCCGATCTTGCCGATCTGGTGGCGATATTCGAGCCATTGCGCGCGCCGGGCATTGCCATAGGCGTCCTCGCTGCGGACGAGCAAAGGGCGATAGTCGCGCCAATGGTCGGGATAGCCGACCCCGACCTTGAGCACTTGCAGCTTGCGGCGCGCCTCGGCCTTCGTGCTCGGCGCCATCCAGTCGAGTGCCGCGACCCGGGCGTCGAAGGCGGCGACGATGTTGCGGACCATCTGCTCGGTCTCGGCCTTGGCCGAGGCTGGGAAGTAGCGGGCGGCGTAGATCTTGCCGA